>NZ_JAFCVD010000007.1:0-250793 GCF_049896865.1 Flavobacterium sp. DSP2-3-1
TTGTTCGCTGGTTAAGTGGCTCATTATTTACAACTTTGGTCAGGAGCAAATAAAGAACATTTATTCCATTCGAGAGAGAGGGCTTTTTAAAAGTCCTTTCTTTTGAAAAAATGTCTTTACATACACCCTAAAAGTTGCATTAGTTAATTGAATCTAGTAAATGAATGATGCCTTTGATGCTAATAATCTTAAGCGTTTACATGATGATATGATGGGAAAAAGATTTAGCTTAAGTTTATATCTTGACATATGAAGGATATCCAACACTATTTTATCGCACTGCGAAGGATGGCTGAACAAAACAAAAATGAACAATCTAATCCGGATTCATAGTAATGAAGCTATCGGGAAAACATCAATTTTGTGTAGCGATTCCGATAAAAATATTGTTCGCAGAAATGGGAATAATGAAAACCTTGTTTTAATGTTTTACATTAACAATTCCTTATCATTTCAAGAAAGATAGATTCAAACGAATTGGTTCGATGCTAAAATCAAAGAATTCATTGTAAATTCAATTTGGTTGCAAACAAATCAAGCAGAAAAACGGGTAAAAATTTAGTGTAAACCAAACGGATATTCTTTTTAGTCAATCAATAGGTAATCCGATAACATTATTAAAACTGTCTGTAAAGATAGGCTTACGTTTTTTCTCTAGTTTTAAATTTGGACATTCGATGCTTGACTTAAATTAACAGAATTCAATTGACAAAACTCGCATACTCCATTTAGACTGTACAATTTTTTCAAATGGCGTTTATAAATAGTACTTTTGCAAACTATTTATACAAATATGGGCTTTTTAGAAGAAATACAACGCAGAAGAACTTTCGGGATTATCTCACATCCTGATGCCGGAAAAACAACACTTACTGAAAAACTCCTCCTTTTTGGTGGTGCAATTCAGGAAGCAGGTGCTGTAAAAAACAACAAAATAAAAAAAGGCGCTACCAGTGACTTTATGGAAATTGAACGCCAAAGAGGAATTTCGGTTTCTACTTCGGTTTTAGCGTTTAATTATAAAGACAAGAAAATAAACATTCTCGATACTCCGGGACACAAGGATTTTGCCGAAGATACTTTTAGAACTTTGACTGCTGTTGATAGTGTTATAGTTGTAATTGACGTTGCCAAAGGTGTTGAGGAACAAACAGAGAAATTGGTGGCCGTTTGTAGGATGCGAAAAATTCCTATTATTGTATTCATCAATAAATTAGACCGAGAAGGAAAAGACGCTTTTGACTTGATGGATGAAGTGGAACAAAAACTGGGTTTAAAGGTCACTCCGCTAAGTTTCCCGATAGGAATGGGTTATGATTTTCAAGGAATTTATAATTTATGGGAACAAAATATCAACTTATTTAGTGGCGACAGCCGTAAAAATATTGAAGAAACAATTGCTTTCTCTGATGTTGAAAATCCAGAATTAGAGAAAATTATTGGTCAAAAACCTGCTGACAGATTACGTGAAGAATTAGAACTGATAGATGAAGTATATCCAAAATTTGATCGTCAGGATTATTTGGACGGAAAACTACAACCTGTATTTTTTGGTTCTGCTTTAAATAATTTTGGAGTTAGAGAATTATTGGATTGTTTTGTTCAAATTGCCCCTTCACCAAGACCAAAAGATTCTGAAACACGACTAGTAGATCCTAAGGAAGAAAAAATGACTGGATTTGTTTTTAAAATCCATGCTAATATGGATCCAAAACACAGAGACCGTCTCGCTTTCATAAAAATTGTATCTGGAACTTTTGAAAGAAATAAACCTTATTATCACGTACGTCAAAAAAAGAATTTAAAATTCTCCAGTCCAAATGCTTTCTTTGCTGAAAAGAAAGAAATCGTTGACATCTCCTATCCTGGTGATATTGTTGGTTTACATGACACTGGAAATTTCAAAATCGGGGATACGTTAACGGAAGGAGAAATCATGAGTTTCAAAGGAATTCCAAGTTTCTCACCGGAACATTTCCGATATATTAATAACGCAGATCCAATGAAGGCCAAACAACTGGACAAAGGAATTGATCAGTTGATGGATGAAGGTGTGGCGCAATTATTCACTTTGGAAATGAACAACAGAAAAATCATTGGAACAGTTGGTGCACTTCAATATGAGGTTATCCAATATCGTTTAGAACATGAATATGGCGCCAAATGTACCTATGAAAACTTTCCCGTGCATAAAGCATGTTGGGTAAAACCAAACGATCTAAAAAGTGAAGAATTTAAAGAATTTAGAAGAATCAAACAAAAATTCTTGGCGCATGATAAATACGGACAATTAGTATTTTTAGCTGATTCTGATTTCACGATTCAAATGACGCAAAATAAATATCCAAATGTGAAATTATATTTTACTTCGGAATTTGAATAGTTTTAAGTAAAAAAAATAATTTTTGGATGATAATATGTTTTTTTAAAATTAAAGTAAAAAAACTGCACAAAAAAAACGCTAACTTAAAAATTAGCGTTTTTTTTATGTCTTTAAAAAATGGATTTGCATTAAGCGACCATACTCTCCAAGTTCACTGCTTTTTTCAAAAAAGCTTTGATTAACAAACGATTTGGTGCTGTTCCTGAAGTAATAACTTGTTTTTTGGTATTTGTTCCTTCAGAATATATTGTACTGTTTGGATCTTGTTTAGAACCCATAAACCATAATACAAAGTTCATAGTATTTGAAGTAGAAACTGCTGAAACATTATCCTGTCTGGTAGCACTATCTGTTACTTCAATTGTGTTTATATCAGCTAGATTTTTCGTAGTTTGTGCAAAAGTAAAAGTATTAGATACTAAGATAAAAACAAATAACATGAAGCCATTCAATGCGACCTTCTTATTTGCTTTTAAAGAAAAATATTTCATTACGTTTCGTTTTTATAGTGTAAATAGAATTTATTTATCTATTTCGAGTGCGAAAGTATATTATTCATAAGCCATCTAAAAATATTTTCGATGAAGCGCCATTATAATCGTTTAAAGTACAAATTTGTTGTTTACACCGAAGATTTAGTAGTGAATTAATGTTGTCACACTACATAAACACCGAAATTTAGAGCGGTACGATATGGGGAGAACCCGGGCAATATCTAAGTATTAACTGAATGAATAGTACAATAGTTAATTTAACACTTATTGGTAAGTGCTAAATTAAAAAGGATGTACAAACTTATATTTAATTTGTATAAAGTTGAAAAATCATTTCGAATAACGGGTGTGTCAAATTTTAAAAAATTGAAAAGCATCAACAATTTGTCTCATTCAAGTGTAGCTTATCAATAAAAAAGGCTCCATTTCTGGAGCCTTTTAAAAATATTATGCTTGTCCCGCAGGACCAAAATTAAGCGGAATCGGAGCTTGTTCAGTGTCTTTTATTTCGCCATGAGCGACTTCAAAACGATGAATATTTTCTCCAATTGCTTTTAGCAATCTTTTAGCATGTTGCGGCGTCAAGACGATTCTTGATTTCACCTTTGCTTTAGGAATACCTGGCATGATACTTACAAAATCTAAAACAAACTCTGATGATGAGTGATTAATTATTGCTAAGTTGGAATAAATTCCTTCTGCAATTTTTTCATCCAACTCAATATTAATCTGCTCTTGTTGTTGATTAGAATTACTCATCTTAATAAATATATTCTTCTTTGTTAGCCATCATGTCATTGTAATCTTCTTTCGAACCTACAATTGTATTGTCATATTCTCTCATACCCGTTCCGGCAGGGATTCTATGTCCTACAATTACATTCTCTTTCAATCCTTCTAGGTAATCGATTTTACCTGCAACAGCAGCTTCATTCAATACTTTAGTGGTTTCTTGGAAAGATGCAGCAGAAATAAACGATTTAGTTTGAAGCGACGCTCTTGTAATACCTTGTAAAACTGGTGTTGCTGTTGCAGTAACAACATCACGAGCCACGACAAGATTTTTATCTGTACGTTTCAATAAAGAATTTTCATCACGCAACTCACGAGGCGTAATAATTTGTCCTTCTTTTAATGCACTAGAATCTCCAGCATCTTCAACCACTTTCATACCGTATAATTTATCATTTTGAACAATAAAATCTTTAGTATGAATCAATTGATCTTCTAAGAATAAAGTATCGCCTGGATCTTGTACTCTTACTTTACGCATCATTTGACGTATTACTACTTCAAAGTGTTTGTCGTTGATTTTTACCCCTTGTAAACGGTATACTTCTTGAATTTCATTTACCAAATACTGTTGAACAGCTGCTGGTCCTTGAATTCTTAAAATATCATCCGGAGTAATTGCACCGTCAGATAAAGGCACCCCTGCTCTTACGAAGTCATTTTCCTGAACTAGAATTTGGCTTGATAATTTAACCAAGTATTTTCTAACATCACCAAATTTAGATTCGATAACAATCTCACGGTTACCTCTTTTGATTTTTCCAAAAGAAACGACACCATCAATTTCAGAAACAACAGCTGGGTTTGAAGGATTACGAGCTTCTAACAACTCTGTAATTCTTGGTAAACCTCCAGTAATATCTCCTGATTTAGAAGAACGACGCGGGATTTTTACCAATACTTTACCTGCTTTAATTTTCTCACCGTTTTCAACCATCAAGTGGGCTCCAACTGGTAAGTTATAAGAACGAATCAATTCATTGTCTTTACCGTAAACCAATAAAGTTGGAATTAATTTTTTAGCTCTGGATTCAGAAATTACTTTTTCTTGGAAACCAGTTTGCTCATCAATTTCGACCATGAATGATTGACCTTGTTCTAATTCTTCGTAAGCAATTTTACCGGTAAATTCAGAAACGATAACTCCATTATAAGGATCCCATTTACAAATCACATCTCCTTTAACTACAGATTGTCCGTCTTTAACGAAGATACTAGAACCGTAAGGAATGTTATTAGTACTTAATAAGATACCTGTTCTTTCATCGATTAATTTCAACTCAGTAGAACGAGATACTACAATATCAACTGCATTACCTTCACTATCTTCTCCTTTTACTGTTTTTAAATCTTCAATTTCCAGTTTACCATTAAATTTGGTAACAATACTAGATTCTTCAGAAATACCACCCGCAACCCCACCAACGTGGAATGTACGTAATGTCAACTGTGTTCCAGGCTCTCCAATAGATTGTGCTGCAATTACACCAACTGCTTCACCTCTTTGTGTCATTTTACCAGTAGCTAAATTTCTACCGTAACATTTTGCACAAATACCTTTTAACGCTTCACAAGTTAACGGAGAACGAACTTCTACTTTTTCGATAGGAGAAGCATCAATTGCTTTCATTATAACTTCTGTGATTTGCTCCCCGGAACGAATTATAATTTCACTGTTCAAAGGATTAACTAAATCTTGTAGAACTACACGTCCTAAAATTCTTTCTCCTAAAGTTTCAACTATTTCCTCATTCTTTTTCAATGCCGATACTTCAACACCTCTAAGTGTACCACAATCATCGATATTAACGATAACATCTTGAGATACATCATGCAATCTTCTTGTTAAATATCCTGCATCGGCCGTTTTCAAAGCCGTATCGGCAAGACCTTTACGAGCTCCGTGAGTAGAAATAAAGTACTCAAGGATAGAAAGACCTTCTTTAAAGTTAGAAAGAATTGGGTTTTCAATAATTTCACCACCACCAGCAGTAGATTTTTTTGGCTTAGCCATCAAACCACGCATACCGGTTAACTGACGAATTTGTTCTTTGGAACCCCTTGCTCCAGAATCAAGCATCATATACACTGAGTTGAAACCTTGTTGGTCTTCTCTAATGTTTTTCATTGCTAACTCTGTCAATTGAGCATTTGCTGAAGTCCATACATCAATAACTTGGTTGTAACGTTCGTTATTGGTAATAAGACCCATGTTATAATTCGCAGAAATACCTTGAACTTGTTCTCTGGCGTCTGCAATTAATTTAGGTTTTTGATCTGGAATTCTAATATCACCAAGAGAGAATGACAATCCACCTTTGAAAGCAAATTTATAACCCATGTCTTTCATATTATCCAAGAAAGCCGCAGTTGTAGGTACATCGGTAGCGCTTAAAACGTGTCCGATAATATCTCTAAGGTTTTTCTTAGTCAATACATCATTGATATATCCAGCTGCTTCCGGTACTACTTCATTAAATAATACACGACCTGCAGTTGTTTTAATAATCTGGTAAACTAAATCACCAGCTTCATTAAAATGTTTTGCTCTAATTTTTACAGAAGCATTCAATTCTAATCTACCTTCATTCAAAGCAATATTTACTTCTTCAGCAGAATAAAAAGTGATTCCTTCTCCTAAAATCTTAAGCTCAGGAGTTGACAAACGTTCTTTGGTCATATAATATAGACCCAAAACCATATCCTGAGAAGGTACCGTGATTGGAGCACCATTTGCAGGATTCAGAATATTGTGAGAACCCAACATTAATAGTTGTGCTTCCAAAATAGCTTCTGGTCCTAAAGGCAAGTGAACTGCCATCTGATCCCCATCAAAATCCGCATTAAATGCAGTACAAACTAAAGGGTGCAATTGGATTGCTTTTCCTTCAATTAATTTTGGTTGGAAAGCTTGAATACCTAATCTGTGCAAAGTAGGAGCACGATTCAGTAATATTGGATGCCCTTTGATTACATTTTCAAGGATATCCCAAACTACTGGCTCTTTCTTATCTATTATTTTTTTAGCTGATTTTACAGTTTTTACGATTCCTCTTTCTATCAATTTACGGATAACGAAAGGTTTGTATAATTCTGCTGCCATATCTTTTGGGATACCACATTCAGATAATTTCAATTCAGGTCCAACAACAATTACAGAACGAGCAGAATAATCCACACGTTTTCCAAGTAAATTTTGACGGAAACGTCCTTGTTTACCTTTAAGGGAATCAGATAAAGATTTTAATGGTCTGTTAGATTCTGTTTTTACTGCAGAAGCTTTACGCGTATTATCGAAAAGTGAATCTACAGATTCCTGCAACATACGTTTCTCATTTCTTAAGATAACTTCTGGAGCTTTGATCTCCATTAATCTTTTCAAACGGTTGTTACGTATAATTACACGACGGTATAAATCATTTAAATCTGAAGTTGCAAAACGACCTCCATCAAGTGGCACAAGCGGACGTAATTCTGGTGGAATAACCGGTACCACTTTCATAATCATCCATTCCGGACGATTCTCACGGTTCAAGTTAGACTCACGGAAAGATTCAACAACTTGCAATCTTTTCAGCGCTTCAGTTTTACGTTGTTTAGACGTTTCATTGTTAGCATTGTGTCTCAATTGATAAGACAATGCATCAAGATCAATTCTTGCCAATAAATCCATAATACACTCTGCTCCCATTTTGGCAACAAATTTATTAGGATCAAAATCATCAAGATACTGATTGTCAGCAGGAAGCGTATCTAAAATATTTAAATATTCTTCTTCTGTCAAAAAGTCTAATCTTTGTAATGACTCCCCTTCTGCATTTTTAGCAATACCAGCTTGGATTACTACGTATCTTTCGTAGTAAATAATCATATCTAATTTCTTAGATGGAAGACCCAGGATATAACCAATTTTGTTAGGAAGAGAACGGAAATACCAAATATGAGCAATTGGTACAACAAGATTGATGTGACCTACTCTGTCTCTACGTACTTTTTTCTCAGTAACTTCAACACCACAACGGTCACAGATGATTCCTTTGTAACGAATTCTTTTGTATTTGCCACAAGCACATTCAAAATCTTTTACTGGTCCGAAAATACGTTCACAGAAAAGTCCATCACGCTCCGGTTTGTGCGTTCTGTAGTTAATAGTTTCAGGTTTCAATACTTCACCTCTTGATTCTTTCAAAATCGATTCAGGAGAAGCAAGTCCTATTGAGATTTTATTAAACCTTTTTATAGGGTTTTTATCTTTATTGTTATTATTTCTATTATTCATCATAGCTTTTACTATTGATTTATTTGCAATTAAAAAATTAATTTTATTTCAGTCTTAAAGTCAAATGTCATAAAGTTTTTAAAGCCACGGATGACTTTAGACTTTAGACTTTCAACCTTTTGACTTAAACATGACCTCGAATTACTTCTCTAAACTTCAAATAAAAATTTTGAAGTGCTATTTACAAAACCTATTAGGTCTTGGTAAAAAATCGGAACGGTTTACGGGTATAAATCCTAAAAACTCTTTTAAAAAAGTGTTCAGTATTCAGAATTTAGTGTTCAGTTTAACACTGATTACTAAATACTGAACACTGACTACTAAACTTCTATTCTTCTAAACGAATGTCAAGTCCAAGACCTTTCAATTCATGCATTAATACATTGAATGATTCCGGTAATCCTGGTTCCGGCATAGATTCACCCTTAACGATTGCTTCGTAAGTTTTTGCTCTACCGATAACATCATCTGACTTCACAGTCAAGATTTCTCTTAGCGTACTTGATGCTCCATAAGCTTCAAGTGCCCAAACCTCCATCTCACCAAAACGCTGACCTCCAAATTGAGCTTTACCTCCAAGTGGTTGTTGTGTAATCAATGAGTATGGACCTATAGAACGTGCGTGCATTTTATCGTCAACCATGTGACCAAGTTTCAACATGTAGATAACTCCTACTGTTGCCGCTTGATGGAAACGCTCTCCTGTACCACCATCATATAAATATGTATGTCCAAAACGTGGTATTCCAGCTTCATCAGTCAATTCATTAATTTGATCTAAAGTTGCTCCATCAAAAATTGGTGTAGCAAATTTTCTACCCAAGTTTTGTCCAGCCCAACCAAGTACCGTTTCATAAATTTGTCCAATGTTCATACGTGAAGGTACACCTAACGGGTTCAACACGATATCAACTGGCGTTCCATCTTCAAGGAAAGGCATGTCTTCATGACGAACGATACGAGCAACGATACCTTTGTTACCGTGACGTCCCGCCATTTTATCCCCAACTTTCAGTTTACGCTTTTTAGCAATATATACTTTCGCTAATTTCAAGATTCCTGCTGGCAATTCATCTCCAACAGTAATAGTGAATTTCTCTCTACGTAATGCACCTTGTAAATCGTTCAATTTAATTTTATAGTTATGAATCAAATCATTAACCATTTTATTAGCTGCGTCATCTGCAACCCATTGACCTTTACTTAAATGAGCAAAATCTTCAACAGCATATAGCATTTTTTGAGTGTATTTTTTACCTTTTGGTAAAACTTCCTCACCCAAATCATTCATTACACCTTGAGATGTTTTTCCGTTTACGATCAAGAACAGTTTCTCTACTAATTTGTCTTTTAATTCAACAAATTTAACTTCAAACTCCATTTCAAGTGCCCCTAAAGCATCCTTATCCTGAGTACGTTTACGTTTATCTTTAACCGCTCTTGCGAACAATTTTTTGTCTAAAACAACACCATGTAAAGAAGGAGAAGCTTTTAATGAAGCATCTTTTACATCACCTGCTTTATCCCCAAAGATTGCACGAAGCAATTTCTCTTCCGGAGTAGGATCTGATTCCCCTTTTGGAGTGATTTTTCCGATCAGAATGTCCCCAGGTTTTACCTCGGCTCCAATTCTAATCATACCATTTTCATCTAGATCTTTGGTAGCTTCTTCAGAAACGTTCGGTATGTCGTTCGTTAATTCTTCGTTACCTAACTTAGTATCTCTAACTTCTAATGAATAATCATCCACGTGAATAGAAGTAAAAATATCGTCACGAACTACTTTTTCAGAAATTACAATCGCATCCTCGAAGTTGTATCCTTTCCATGGCATAAAGGCAACTTTTAGGTTTCTACCTAAAGCCAATTCACCATTTTGAGTCGCATACCCTTCTGATAATACTTGACCAGGAACTACTCTATCCCCTTTTCTTACGATAGGTTTAAGGTTGATACTTGTACCTTGATTGGTTTTTCTAAATTTAATTAGATTGTATGTTTTCTCATCTGGCTCAAAACTCACCATTCTTTCTTCTTCAGAACGATCGTATTTGATAGTGATGATATTTGCGTCTACATACTCTATAACTCCATCTCCTTCAGCATTAATCAATACTCTAGAATCAGATGCTACTTGACGCTCTAAACCAGTTCCAACAATTGGAGCTTCAGGACGAATTAATGGTACGGCCTGACGCATCATGTTAGATCCCATCAATGCTCTATTCGCATCATCATGCTCCAAGAAAGGAATCAATGAAGCCGAGATAGAAGCAATTTGATTTGGAGCAACATCAGTGTAATCTACACGTGTTGGTTCAATTACCGGGAAATCACCTTCTTGACGCGCAATTACGTCTTCGGCAGTAATTTTTCCAGTAGCATCCATTTGGATGTTTGCTTGAGCAATCATCATTCCCTCTTCTTCTTCTGCGCTTAAGTATACCGGAGTAGAAACTAAATCTACAGTTCCGTTAGTTACTTTACGATAAGGTGTTTCAATGAAACCCATTCCGTTTACTTTAGCATAAACACCAAGAGATGAAATCAAACCAATATTTGGTCCCTCTGGAGTTTCAATTGGACATAAGCGTCCGTAATGCGTATAGTGAACGTCACGTACCTCAAATCCTGCTCTTTCTCTCGAAAGTCCACCTGGTCCTAGTGCAGATAATCTTCTTTTGTGCGTAATCTCAGCAAGTGGATTCGTTTGATCCATAAATTGAGACAACTGGTTTGTTCCAAAGAAAGAGTTGATAACAGATGACAATGTTTTTGCATTAATCAAATCTATTGGCGTAAACACCTCGTTATCTCTAACGTTCATTCTCTCGCGAATAGTTCTTGCCATACGCGCTAAACCAACACCAAACTGCTGAGACAATTGTTCTCCAACTGTTCTAACACGACGGTTTGATAAGTGATCAATATCATCAATCTCTGCTTTAGAGTTGATCAATTCAATCAAATATTTCACAATGGTTATGATATCTTCTTTGGTCAAGACTTGCTTTTCCATTGGAGTATCCAACCCTAATTTTTTATTTATTCTGTAACGACCTACTTCACCTAAGTTGTAACGTTGATCAGAGAAAAATAATTTATCAATGATCCCACGAGCTGTTTCTTCATCAGGCGGTTCAGCGTTACGCAGTTGTCTGTAGATATGTTCAACAGCCTCTTTTTCAGAGTTTGTTGGATCTTTTTGTAGCGTATTGTGAATGATCGCATAATCACCTTGATTAGCATCTTCTTTATGCAACAAAATAGATTTAACGTTAGAATCAATGATTTCTTCCACATTATCTTTGTCGATAATAGTATCTCTATCAAGGATTATTTCGTTACGTTCGATAGAAACTACTTCACCAGTATCTTCATCCACAAAATCTTCATGCCATGTATTCAATACACGAGCAGCTAATTTTCTACCGATATATTTTTTAAGACCTGTCTTAGAGACTTTAATTTCTTCAGCAAGATCAAAAATTTCTAGAATATCTTTATCTCTTTCAAAACCAATTGCTCTAAAAAGAGTAGTAACCGGTAATTTTTTCTTTCTATCGATATAAGCATACATTACGCTATTAATATCGGTAGAAAATTCTATCCAAGAACCTTTAAAAGGAATTACTCTGGCAGAATACAATTTTGTACCATTTGCATGGAATGATTGACCAAAGAAAACACCTGGAGATCTGTGTAATTGAGAAACAACTACACGCTCAGCACCATTAATAACAAATGTACCACTTGGTGTCATATAAGGAATTGTACCAAGATAAACATCTTGAACAATAGTTTCAAAATCCTCATGTTCTGGATCTGTACAATATAATTTTAGCCTTGCTTTTAAAGGCACACTATATGTTAAACCTCTTTCTATACATTCTTGAATTGTATAACGTGGTGGATCTACAAAATAATCAAGGAATTCTAATACAAAGTTATTTCTTGTATCGGTAATTGGGAAATTTTCCATGAAGGTATTGTAAAGCCCTTCGTCGCCTCTTTCGTCAGATTTGGTTTCTAATTGAAAAAAATCTTTAAACGATTTAACCTGAACATCAAGAAAATCTGGATAATCAGGAATATTTTTTGTTGAGGCAAAATTCAATCTTTCAGTCTGATTTGTTATCATCTATGGACAAAATTTTGATTAAAAAAGTAATTTTTTTGTACAAATATGGATTTATTTATACTTTTCTTTTACTACCATTACATCTTTAAAAACCAATTTAAGATAACTACTTTCTTATTATCTGTTAATTTTTTTTCCTCGTAATGGGTAAAATAAAACTGTTTTCAAAGACTACTATGTAAGTATACAAGGTAGACTTTTGTTATACGAAAAATGGTTTAGGTCATTGGGTGACTAAACCCAAGACCTAAACCTTATTCTTTAAACTGAGTTTAACTATTTTAGTTCAACAACAGCTCCAGCTTCTTCTAAAGATTTTTTAAGCCCTTCAGCTTCTTCTTTAGAAACACCTTCTTTAACATTGCTCGGTGCGCTATCAACTACATCTTTAGCTTCTTTCAAACCTAAACCTGTAAGTTCTTTCACTAATTTTACAACTGCTAATTTAGAAGAACCAGCTTCTTTCAATACAACTGTAAATTCTGTTTGAACTTCTTCAGCAGCAGCTTCACCACCACCTGAAACTACTACAGCTGCAGCAGCTGGTTCGATTCCGTACTCATCTTTTAATATTGTTGCTAATTCGTTAACTTCTTTTACTGTTAGGTTAACTAATTGTTCTGCGAATTGTTTCAAATCTGCCATTTTTTCTATCGTTTTAAAATGATTTGTAAAAATATAATTTATTTATTGTGCGCGTTTTTTAAATAAAATTAGAGTAAAACTCTATTTCTATTATGCTTCTACTTCTTCCGTAGCCTCTTCGCTTTTTGCGAATTGGTTTTGTAGAGCAGAAATAACTCTTTGTGCTGGTGACTGCAATAATCCAATAAGTTCGCCGATAAGCTCTTCTTTAGATTTGATAGTTGCTAATGCATCTAATTGATCATCTCCAATATAAATTTCAGAGTTAATATAAGCTCCTTTTAATACAGGTTTAGCTGATTTTTTTCTGAAATCCTTGATAATTTTACCAGGAGCGTTTGCTATCTCAGAAATGAATATAGCGCTATTACCCGTCAAAACTGAAGGTAAATCTCCATAATCATTAGCTGAAGCTTCCATAGCTTTTGAAAGCAAGGTATTTTTAACTACTTCTAATTTTATACCTGCTTTAAAGCAAGCTCTTCTCAAGTTTGAAGTTGATTCTGCATTCATTCCAGAAATATCAGATACATAAACAATGTTTGTACCAGCTAACTGTGCAGTTAAAACTTCAATCGCGATTGATTTTTCTTCTCTAGTCATACTAAAAATTTTTAACTACCAATTATACTGCTTTAGGATCCAATGCAATTGCAGGACTCATAGTGCTCGTTAGGTAAATACTTTTTATGTATGTTCCTTTAGCAGCAGTTGGCTTAAGTTTGATTAATGTTTGAATAATTTCGTGCGCATTGTCAACGATTTGCTCGATTCCAAAAGAAATTTTACCAATTCCTGCATGCACAATACCAGTTTTATCAACTTTAAAGTCAATTTTACCAGCTTTAACCTCTTGAACAGCTTTTGCAACATCCATAGTTACAGTACCTGTTTTAGGGTTTGGCATTAAACCTCTAGGTCCTAATATACGACCTAATGGACCTAATTTACCCATAACAGAAGGCATAGTGATGATAACATCAACATCTGTCCAACCGTCTTTAATTTTTTGCAAATAATCGTCAAGACCTACATAGTCTGCACCAGCTGCTAAAGCTTCCGCTTCTTTATCTGGAGTAACTAATGCTAACACTTTAACGTCTTTACCAGTTCCGTGAGGTAATGTTACCACACCTCTAACCATTTGATTCGCTTTTCTTGGATCTACACCCAAACGTACTGCGATATCAACAGACTCATCAAATTTTGCAGAAGCAACTACTTTTATTAATGCCGCAGCATCTTTCAGAGAATATAGTTTGTTCTTTTCAATTTTTGAAGCAGCCTCTTTTTGCTTTTTTGTCAATTTTGCCATGTCTTTCTCTTAATTAAAAAGGAGAATCTCCTGATACAGTTATACCCATAGACCTAGCGGTTCCAGCAATCATGCTCATAGCAGATTCGATTGTGAATGCATTTAAATCTACCATTTTATCTTCAGCAATTGCTTTGATAACGTCCCAAGTAACGCTTGCTACTTTTTTACGATTTGGTTCACCTGATCCTGACTTTAGCTTTGCAGCTTCCAATAACTGGACAGCAGCTGGAGGAGTTTTTACAACAAAATCAAATGATTTGTCTTTATACACAGTTATTTGTACTGGGCATATTTTGCCGGGTTTATCTTGAGTTCTAGCATTAAATTGCTTACAGAATTCCATGATGTTTACCCCAGCAGCTCCTAAAGCAGGTCCAACCGGTGGCGACGGATTCGCAGCACCTCCCTTAACTTGTAGTTTAACTACCTTACTAATTTCTTTAGCCATTTTTTAAAAAATTTAACACTACAATCAGTGGAAGCGATTGTAATGGATATTATAGATGTAACAAAAAATTATACTTTTTCAACTTGCATAAAACTCAACTCTAACGGTGTTTTTCTTCCGAAAATCTTGACCATTACTTCTAGCTTACGCTTTTCTTCATTAATTTTTTCAACAGTACCGTTAAATCCATTAAAGGGCCCATCAACAACCTTAATCGTCTCACCGATATTGAAAGGGATTGAACGAGTGTCTGTATTTACAGCCAACTCATCAACTTTACCTAACATTCTGTTTACTTCAGAAATTCTCAAAGGAACAGGCTCTCCACCTTTTATTTCACCTAAAAAACCAATAACACTTGTTATAGACTTGATAATGTGCGGTATTTCACCAATAAGATTCGCTTCAATCATAACATAACCAGGAAAATAAACTTTATCTTTTACGATTTTTTTTCCTTCTTTCACAGTAACGACTTTTTCAGTAGGAACTAAAACCTGCGAAACGTAATCTTCCATCCCTAATCTTGCGATTTCAGTTTCGATGTATGCTTTCACTTTATTCTCTTGTCCACTTACTGCCCTAACGACATACCACTTTTTAACATTATTATCTGCCATAATAAAAAGATTAAGCTTTTATCCAGTTAAAAAATCCAGCTAAAGCTTTTGCGAAAATTTCATCTACACCCCATGTTGCCAAGGCGAATAATACTGAAAAAACAGCAACAACAATCGTTAGACGTTGCACCTCAGGCCAAGCAGGCCAAGTTACATTTGACTTTAATTCCTCAAATGCTTCCGATAAGTAATTAACAACTTTTGTCATTATGATTTATTTTTTTGCACGGGCGGAGGGATTCGAACCCCCATCAACGGTTTTGGAGACCGCTATTCTACCCTTGAACTACGCCCGTTAGTTAAAAGCCAGCGATATTTCAGTTATGAAAATCAACTGGCTTTATATATTTTTTGAGATATTATCCTACAATCTCAGTTACTTGTCCAGCACCTACAGTTCTACCACCTTCACGGATAGCGAAACGTAAACCAACGCTCATTGCGATTGGGCTTAACAAAGCAACATTGATAGTTAAGTTATCTCCTGGCATTACCATCTCTACACCTTCTGGTAAAGTAATAACTCCTGTTACGTCAGTTGTACGTACGTAAAACTGTGGACGGTAGTTATTATGAAATGGCGTATGACGACCACCTTCTTCTTTTTTCAAGATATATACCTCAGCTTTGAAAGTAGCGTGTGGCTTAACTGAACCTGGCTTAATGATAACCATTCCTCTTTTGATAGATTCTTTATCAACACCACGTAACAATAAACCTACGTTATCTCCTGCTTCACCTCTATCAAGAATTTTACGGAACATCTCAACTCCAGTAATAGTAGAAGTCAATTTTTCAGCTCCCATACCAATGATTTCAACAGCATCACCTGTATTAGCAATTCCAGTCTCGATACGACCTGTAGCAACAGTTCCACGACCAGTAATTGTAAATACATCTTCAACCGGCATCAAAAATGGTTTTGCTGTATCACGAATTGGTTCTTCAATCCATGAATCACAAGCGGCCATTAATTCAATAATTTTTGGTACCCAAGTTGGATCACTATTCAATCCTCCAAGAGCAGACCCTTGAATAACTGGACAATTATCTCCATCATATTCATAGAAAGACAATAAGTCTCTGATTTCCATTTCAACAAGTTCCAATAATTCTTCGTCATCAACCATATCCACTTTATTCATGAATACTACCATTCTAGGAATACCTACTTGGCGACCTAAAAGAATGTGTTCACGTGTCTGTGGCATTGGCCCATCAGTAGCAGCTACAACAAGAATAGCACCGTCCATTTGAGCAGCACCAGTAACCATGTTTTTTACGTAATCCGCGTGACCAGGACAGTCAACGTGAGCGTAATGACGGTTTGCAGTTTCGTACTCAACGTGAGATGTGTTAATTGTAATACCTCTTTCTTTTTCTTCAGGTGCATTATCAATTTGATCAAATGATTTTGCTTGACAGTAACCAGCATCAGATAATACTTTAGTGATTGCTGCTGTTAATGTAGTTTTTCCGTGATCCACGTGCCCAATTGTACCAATGTTTAAGTGGGGCTTGTTACGGTTAAAGGTTTCCTTTGCCATTTTACTTAATTTTTAATCTTAGTTATATATTAATTTCTATTTCCTACTTACTTGAGCCAATGTCGGGAATTGAACCCGAGACCTCTTCCTTACCAAGGAAGCACTCTACCCCTGAGCTACACCGGCAGAGAATTCCGTTTAAACTATAAATGTTGAATTTTAAATTAATTTAAAAATATAATTCAACAATTAAGAGAGTACTAGTGGGGAGAGCAGGATTCGAACCTGCGAAGTTCACACAGCAGATTTACAGTCTGCCCTCGTTGGCCGCTTGAGTATCTCCCCTACTTTTTCTATCATCAAACCTTTACAGTCTTGAGCCGGCGGAGGGACTCGAACCCACGACCTGCTGATTACAAATCAGCTGCTCTAGCCAACTGAGCTACGCTGGCGAATCAATAAAAAAAGTCCGCTATTTCTAACGGACTGCAAATGTAGAGATTTTATCTCTCAATCAAAACATTTTTTTGAAAAAATTTACATTAAACATGAGAACTTATCTTTTCTTTTCTTTTTAACAACATTCGTTCTAAAGATTCTGCCGAAAGTTCCAAAGCCTCTTCAAAAGTTTTACACTGCTTTTTTACTAAAAAATCATCTCCGGGGACATTAATTTTCACTTCCGCAATTTTATTCTCTTTATCACTTGTCTTTTCAACTTTCAAAAAAACATCCGCTGACACGACTTTGTCATAGTACTTTTCTAACTTGTCCATTCTTTCTTGAACAAAATCTACTAGCTTTTTGTCAACAGTAAAGTTAACTGCATGAACACTTACCTTCATAATCACCTTTTTTAATTGTTACACATTATATCACTTCTGCCCTCTGGGATGGGCATCTTTGTGCACATTTTTAAGTTCTGACAAACTACTATGAGTATAAACCTGAGTAGACGCGAGACTGGAATGCCCTAATAATTCTTTAACTGAATTTAAATCTGCTCCATTATTTAATAAATGTGTCGCAAAAGTATGCCTCAGTATATGAGGACTCTTTTTTACTTTTTCAGAAACAACACTAAAGTTAGAATTTATTAATCGATACACAAAAGAATCATTTAATTTTAACCCTTTTTTGGTAAGAAAAAAATAATTATTATCAACAATATCCGACAGTAAAGTTCTTTCATATAAGTATAATGAAAACTGATCTGTAATTATTGATAAAACAGGAAGAATGCGCTCTTTGTTTCGCTTCCCCAACACTTTTATAGTACCACTCGATAAATTAATATTTGCTATTTGAAGATTAATCAATTCAGCTCTTCGCATTCCTGTCGTGTAAAATAAATCAATAATAAGCTTATTCCTGACCTCTTCAAATCCTATTGTATTTTGTATTTGATCCAGAACTGCCAGCACTTCCTTTTCAGAAAAAGGAATTTGTATAACCTTGGGAGTTTTGAGCGCTTTATGTTTTAAAAGCGGACTAACTCGTATTTGTTTCGTTTTTAATAGAAACTTGTAAAACGCTTTTAAGGAAGCTATCTTTCTATTCACCGAAACATTGGATACTGAATCATCAACTAATGAAACTATCCAATTTCTAATTTGACCGTAATGAACCTGATCAATATTTTCCTGATCAAAATGGAGCTTATTAAACGATTCAAAAGAATTAATATCTTTACAATACGCCGTTATTGTATGTGAGGAATATTTTTTCTCTAAGCAGAGATAATCTCGAAATGCATCTTTATTTGTAGACATAAAAAAACCGTTAGCATCAAAGTTATAAAATTTTGATGACTAACGGTTTTTTATTTAATGGAATCGACTAACTTTCTAAGTTATCTCTCATATTTTGGATATAAGCCGCTTTTTGAATTTTGATTCTATTAGTAACTGAAGGCTTAATAAAAGCAGTACGTGCTCTTAATTGACGTACAGTTCCTGTTTTATCAAATTTTCTTTTGTAACGTTTTAACGCTCTATCGATATTTTCTCCGTCTTTAATTGGTATAATTAACATAATATAGACACCCCCTTTCTTTAAGTATGCAAAAGTAGATAAATTTTTGAATTTTTAGTTATGAATTGCTAATTTATTTTGAACGTGCTTGCAAAACATCAATTCCGTAACACGATTACGTTTTCATTTACTCTCAGGCATTCGCTGCAATCTTTTCCGTAGCGACGCACCTGTAAAGGATTTCCACTACTATTTTCGGCACAAAAAAAGAGTCAAAAAATAAATTGACTCTTTTTTTTCTTTATTAAAACCCACTTTATTGAGCCTAAAGCATCATGTTACGAAAAACTTATTCGCTTTTGATATAATTGTTTTAAGGCCAAACTACTTTACTGCAGGCTCGTAATTCTGATTATCAATAATCATTTTTCCTAAAATCTCTTTAAGAATTTCTGAAGTTCCTCCGCCTATTGGTCCTAAACGACTGTCTCTAAACAAACGTGCTAATGGATACTCCTCCATGTAACCATAACCACCTAACATTTGTAAACAGCTATAAATAGCCTCATCTGCAACTTTAGTAGATTTTAGCTTAGCCATAGTCGCCTCCTTTACAACGTATTCTCCTTTGTCTAAACGAGCGACTGCGGCGTAGTTAAAAACCTTACAATGTTCTACCTCCGTTGCATGCTCAACAAGCGTATGTCTCAATGCTTGATACTTACTGATTTTTTTTCCGAAAGCTTCTCTATGAGACATGTAATCTATTGTATAATCTATCGCATATTCTCCTCTAGCATGCGCGTTTATCGCCATAATTAAACGCTCCAAAGCAAAATGCTGCATGATATAAGGAAATCCCTTCCCCTCTTCACCCATTAAGTTTTCTGCTGGAATCTCTACGTTATCAAATGCGATTTCAGCTGTATCGGATGCTCTCCAACCTAATTTATCTAACTTGACAGCCGATATACCTTTCAAACTGGTATCCATTAAAAATATGCTGATCCCTTTATTCCCAAGTTCAGGACTAGTTTTTGCAGCAACAATATAATAGTCTGCATAAACACCGTTTGTAATAAATGTTTTGGAACCATTAATAATATATTTATTTCCTTTTTTGACGGCATTAGTGCGCATCCCCGCAACATCACTACCTCCAAAAGGCTCTGAAATACATAAAGCACCTATTTTTTTTCCCGCGATACTTGGTATTAAGTAGTCTTGTTTTATTCTTTCGTCACCTTCTGCATTCAAATGGGTCATTGCTAAATATGCATGAGCCCACATTGCAGCAGCAAAACCTGACGACTTAATTTTTTGTAATTCTTCGAGAAAAATAACAGTGTAAAATAAATCTAGATCCAGACCGCCATAAGCCTCTGGATATGCAAGACCAAAATACCCCATCTCGCCAAATTTCTCCCAAATAAAACGGTCTATCGTACCTGTTTTTTCCCATTTTTCTATATGCGGAACAACTTCTTTCTGCAAAAAGTCTTTTAAACTTTCTCTAAATGCTTGGTGTTCTTCAGTGAAATAAATTGAATTCATATATTGTATATTTTTTTAACAAATGGTATTAATTGAAACATAATGATGCGGTGATGTTTCAGTTTTTGTTTTTTTTAACGGTTAAAATAATTAGTGAATAAAAAAGTAATGCATCTATTTAAAAATGAAAAACAATACTACTTTCCATAGCTTTAAATTTGATACTTCTAATTAAAGTCCAAATATAAGCCAATTATATTTGCTTTATCAACAGGAAATCCCTTAATTTTTGTTAAATCCTCAATATTCTTAATATTTCCGTTCATACTCCTGTACGTTACGATTTCCTTAGCCAACGCGTGTCTAAAATAATGAAACTGTGAAAGCTCCCTCAACGAAGCGTTATTGACCTCTATTTTTTTAAATCGTGGTACTGCCAAAACTTTAAAATGCGTTATTAAATTTTCAATTACTTCAGGTGATAATCCCCAAATATCCTGCATTTGTTCCATCGAAACAAATCCTCCTAAAGTTTCTTTTTGTTTCAAAATACGAACAGAAATAGCTTCGCCAATTCCGTAAATTTTGACTAAATCTTCTTTTGTCGCCTGATTGATATCAATAATGATAATTCTTTCTTTTTTAACGAAAGCCTCATTTTGATACGCTTCGTATTCTTTAATTGTACGATTCTGTTTTTTATTATTTATCCAATCCGGAAATTTAAAATAAGGCGAAATCAAATTCAATAAGGAATCGGAGATTTTAGTCACATTTTGAAATTCTTCGGGTGAGTTGACATATTTATTTTCTCTTCTGAAAGCCAGCAAACGATCTATCTCTTGAATTGACATTCCTAATTTATACCCTTTATAATCCGTTATAAAATTCGGGTTGAAAAGGTTTAATTTTGGTTTGCTGTTTTTAGAGTCAATTTTAATGGAATCCATCTCAGTTTGTAGTGAAAGCCATTTTTGTTTTTCAGGATATTCTTTACTCACGGTGCTAAAATCAATAAAGAAATAAATCAGTTGCAAAACGACGATAATTAGAAACAACAAGAAAATACTTGTGCGCTGTTCCTTTGTGAACTTAAAATAAGTTTGAATCATTTTGAAACTCATATTCTGCTGATTTATTTGATCGTTAAAATAATATACCTAAAATTATAAATAAAATTGAGATAAATCACTCTACAAATTAAAAGATTCCAATTGATAATAAATACTTTAGATAAGTCAAATCAAAAAAAAATATACGAAATCAAAAAAAAAAAAGGCAATGCATCACTTTTTGCAACTTAAAATTCAATTATTGTTTTTATTTTTTATAAAAAACAATACATTTGGAGCTTAATAACAAACAAAACCATATAACCCATGTCAATTTGGAAAACTAAACCCCTTTCGGTATTGCTAAATGAAGCATCAGAATCTGAAAAAGGATTAAAAAGAACATTATCGTCAGGCTCTCTTGTCGCACTTGGAGTTGGAGCAATTATTGGAGCAGGATTATTTTCGTTAACAGGAATTGCAGCGGCAGAGCATGCAGGACCGGCGGTAACGCTATCTTTTATATTGGCTGCTATAGGGTGTGCCTTTGCTGGATTATGCTATGCAGAATTTGCCTCTATGATACCTGTTGCAGGTAGTGCATACACTTACTCTTACGCCACTATGGGAGAATTCATGGCGTGGATTATAGGTTGGGATCTAGTCTTAGAATATGCCTTGGGAGCAGCAACTGTGGGTGTTAGTTGGTCACGTTACCTCCTTGAGTTATTAAGCAAATATGGCGTTCATCTTAATCCTAATTTTATTTGTTCTCCGTGGGAAACTTTAACATTAGGTGACGGTACGGTGATTAACGGTGGGTATTTTAACCTTCCCGCAGTGTTAATTGTTTCGCTACTTTCCTTGTTATTAATTAGAGGAACTAAAGAATCAGCATCTATCAATAATGTTTTAGTAATTCTGAAAGTTATAGTTGTTATTATTTTTATAATTGTTGGATGGCAATTTATTGACCCGGCAAATTACGCTCCATACATTCCGCAAAACACAGGAGTTAAAGGGGAGTTTGGATGGTCTGGAATTGCAGCAGGAGCGGGAACCGTATTCTTTGCTTTTATTGGTTTTGATGCTGTTTCAACAGCAGCACAAGAAGCAAAAAATCCTCAAAAAGGAATGCCGATTGGAATCTTAGGATCACTCGTTATATGTACAATCTTGTACGTGCTGTTTGCTCACGTTATGACTGGACTTGTGCCTTATTATAAATTTGCTAACGATGCAAAACCAGCTGCGACTGCTTTTGCTGTAACAGGTTATGATTTTCTTCAAACTGGACTAATTGTTGCTATTTTAGCCGGATATACTTCCGTAATGTTGGTGATGTTGATGGGACAAAGTCGTGTTTTTTACACCATGAGTAATGATGGTTTATTACCCCCTTTCTTTAGTGAAATTCACAAGAAATTCAGAACTCCATGGAAAACAAATCTTTTCTTTATGGTTTTTGTCAGTTTATTTGCCGGTTTAGTTCCCGTAAGTGATTTAGGACACATGGTAAGTATCGGAACCTTATTAGCTTTTGTATTAGTGTGTATTGGTATTTTGGTAATGAGAAAAAAAATGCCAGATGCCCCTAGAGCTTTCAAAACGCCCTTTGTGCCTTATGTACCTGTAGCCGGTGTTTTGGTTTGTCTGTACTTGATGTATTCGCTTCCTTATGAAAGTTGGATCCGATTAGTATTATGGATGGCATTAGGTGTTATTATCTATTTTATTTACGGAAAGAAAAAAAGTAAGTTGAACAATCCTGAGAAGTAGATTGATATCATAAGTAAAAAAGGGATTATAAAGTAAATGAAATACTTTATAATCCCTTTTTTAATTTGAATGCATTTATAAATCAAAAACCGAAGTCCGTTTTGCCCGAATCAAATCCTTTAATCGTATCCAGAAAGCCAGCGTTAAATAAACGGCAAACCACAATCCAGCGGTGGCAAATGATAAATAAATAAAAAAAAGTCGCACACTACTGGCACGCATTCCTAAAGTATCCGCTAAACGGGAGGAAACATGAAAACCGTGTTTTTCAAAAAAAAACTTGAGTTTTATAATCGCTGACATTTTATTAATTATTCGTTATGTGCAAAATTACAAAATTATATAATTGACGCCTTTGCTAAACCACTAATTGTTTTTTCAACAATTCTACCCCAACACCACACTCTAAACATTTACTTTTGCTACAATATTCATTCTTGAGTTGTAGTAATGACTGTGTGTCAAAAGCACTTTTTGAAACAATTCCGAAAGAATTAAACTTATCAATAATAGCATTTTTTTCAGGTGCAACTTCATTTAAGAGACGAATTAAATCATCAGAAATTTCTTTTCCCTGACTTTTTGCAAAAGCGAATTGTAGCGGAATTATGGTATTTATAACAATCAAATCGATGAAAGATTTAGAAAGCGATTTCTTTTTTTTCGGACTTTCTTTATCAAATTGATAATGATTGAGCCAATATTCAGAAGCTGATACCTGAAACAAATTATAACAGCTTTTCAAAGAATTTAACGTGTTGATTCTCGAAAATAAATTCTGTTGGCTATTGTATAAATTAGCCAATTGCGAGAGCCTGATCGTTGGGAAATTATCCGGACGATGCTTAAAAAATTGAACAGGTTCCACATATGGCTTATCGAATTGATATTTATGCAGCAAATAAAAATACCTGAATTTTAAATCCTTAAAATAATTATCTTCCTTTTCAGAATCCAATAATCCAGCAGTTCCAAAAATCAAAGCTTCTAAATTTTCAACCTCAAAACTTTCTTTTCTTATGACAGGAAAAGGAATAGTTTGGGCAATTTTAAAAAAGATTTCACCGTTAGTATTTAATCCGAAATTTTTGGCCAAAAGACAAAACAACAACGCTTCCCAATCGTGATTCGTTTGTTCCAGTAAATCAAATATCAGCTTGGATTTTCTTTCTAAGCGTTCAAAAAATAGACGTTCCTGCCAATTTTTAAACACAAATTCCTCAATTTCCTGAATTTGCTTTTCACAAAAAATCCACGATTTTGGAGCCATTAAAGATTGGTAGTTCTCCACGGTACTTTTATCAACGTATTTCTTCAATTCCAAAACGGGAATTTCAATATTGTTTTTTCTAAAAATTTCCGTATCGTGTTCCCACACCACATGAAGAATCACATTTTTATAGGCTTCATCTCTTTCGTGATGATGCACATACCAGTCTGAAGATTTAAGATGAATTTCTACATTTCCTGCCCATTTTTGATTACCAATAGTTATTTGGGCATTAAAAAAGTCAGGTCCGGCAAGTTCTAAATATTGTCCAACATTGATAATTGTGATTTCCTCCCCATTGAAGGTTTTCAAATTCAAGGTATCAAACTTCTTGAATTTCCACAGATAATGAAGGAAAACTTCTTTCATATTAACCATATTAGATTGAATACTAATGTAGTAAAAAAAGAAATAGCAAATTATTTAAATTAAAAATGAAACATCGATTTCATGTAGAAAACAAATTACATTATGATAATTAGTAAAATAATCGTGATTTTATTTCATCAAATATAATTTGGCGCAAGCCCGAGCATCCGATAAAGCTTCATGGTGATTTAATGCGATATTCATTTCCCGACAGCAATCACTCAATTTGGTTGGTTTTAATCCTTTGGCTCTGTAAATTTTCAAGGTGCATTCCCATCGAGATGCGATATTCAAATCAGCGTAATCTAAATTATAAAGCGCCATTGATTTCGCCAAAACATTCCTATCAAAGTTTTCATTGTGGGCTACTACTACTTTATTTCGAAGTCTTTTTTGAATTTCGGGATACACTTGGGCAAATGATTTTGCATTCACGGTATCGCGAGGATATATACCATGCACTTGAATGGTAAAGGGCGAATATAAATTGTTTGGAGGTTTAATCAAGCTGACAAACTCATCTGTAATTATTCCGTTTTCAACGGTAACAATACCTACGGAACAGGGATGATATTCTATTGCCGTTTCAAAATCTATAGCAGTAAAGGTCAATTTTATTTCAGATTTGGGATTGATTCGCCAGTTCGCCCTCTTGGCTCGTGCAGCAATTTTTATATTAGATCTACAAAAATACTATCAATTATACAAGTTCAACGCATTCGGCAGCTTTCTTTTCATTTCCTCTTGTAAACTTTTAGGTTTTAAAACTTCTACTTCAGCAACAACGTTTACAAATTACAATTTCCTAAAAAATAATATTATTAAACTGCATTAAAAAAAAACCTGCAAGGTTCGAAAAACCTTGCAGGAGTATATATAGCAATAAATCCGTGTTTTAAGCTTATTTTATTGAACCAATAATATCATATTTGGTAATAATATGGTGACTTCCATTTTCTAATTCCACTAAAACAGCTTCATTTTCTTTCGAGAATAATTTAGAAACTTCTTCGATAGGAGTTCCGTGTTTCACTATTGGGAAAGGTTTCCCCATAATTTCCTTAATAGGTTTATCGGCTACATCTTTGTCAGCCACGTAACTTTGAAACAAATCACTTTCATCAACAGAACCTACAAATCCAGTGATATCAATTACCGGAATTTGAGAAATCTTGTATTTACGCATTCTTTCAATAGCATGAGAAACCAACTCTTCAGTACGCACCACAATTAATGGTTTATCGATATGATCCTTAATAACATCTTCGGCCTTTGTGATTTCTTCTTCCAGAAAACCACGTTCCCGCATCCAGTCATCATTAAACATTTTGCCCACATAACGACTTCCTGAATCATGAAAAAGTACCACAACAACATCTTCGGGTTTGAAATGTTCTTTAAGCTGTAACAATCCTTTTATTGCTGCTCCAGCAGAATTCCCAACAAATATTCCTTCTTCAAGCGCAATTTTTCTGGTGTACACTGCAGCATCTTTATCGGTTACTTTTGTAAAGCCATCAATTAATGAAAAGTCAACATTTTTTGGAAGAATGTCTTCTCCAATTCCTTCGGTGATATACGAATAGATTTCATTTTCGTCAAAAATTCCTGTTTCGTGGTATTTTTTAAACACAGAACCATACGTATCAATTCCCCAAATTTTAATACTTGGATTTTTCTCTTTCAAGTATTTTGCCACTCCGGAAATTGTTCCTCCAGTTCCTACACCAACAACAAAATGAGTGATTTTACCACCTGTTTGCTCCCAAATTTCGGGACCCGTTTGCTCATAATGCGCTATTGCATTTGAAGGATTATCGTACTGATTTACATACCAGGAATTAGGAGTTTCTTCTGCTAATCTTCTAGAAACAGAATAATAGGATCTTGGATCAGTAGGTTCTACATCCGTAGGACATACCACAACTTTTGCTCCAACTGCACGAAGAATATCCATTTTCTCTTTGGACTGTTTGTCTGAAATTACACAAATCAGTTTATACCCTTTTATAATAGCTACTAATGCCAATCCCATTCCAGTATTGCCTGAAGTCCCTTCGATGATTGTGCCGCCTGGTTTCAAGCGTCCATCGGCTTCAGCATCTGCAATCATTTTTACGGCCATCCTGTCTTTTACTGAATTTCCAGGATTGAACGTTTCGACTTTTGCAAGTACCAAAGCCTCTACTTCAGCAGTTACTTTATTGAGTTTAACTAAAGGTGTATTGCCGATTGTGCCTAATATATTTTCTGCGTAGCGCATTGTAATATGAATTTAAGATTGTGATTTTGTTGTAAATACTGGTGCAAAGATAGTATTTTGTTATAAAATATTCTTCTTTATGGGATTTTGCGTTCGTGATAACAGCGACATCCTTTACTTGCTTTCTTTAAGCAAGGAAAGATATAGCGGAAAGCACGATAAAACGCCAAAAAAAAACGATATGAAAAATTGTAATTATTAATAAATTAATTGAAGAAGTTCCAAATCAAACCAAATCGAATCGTGAAATCACGCGATGGATTATTGGGTGACGCATAAAAATTGTTACCCATAAGAGCAGAATTAAAATGTTCCGCTTTGAAATAAATTCTTGTTCTTTGAATTTTTGCGTTAATGAAGAAATCAAGATTAGGATGATTTCCGATTTGCTTTTCATTTTGTACAAAAAACTCTCCTATGACCGGATTGTATTCATTGGCATAGTAGCTGGAAAAGTAATTCAACGAGATACCAGTTTGCAGAAATAATGCTTTTTTGAACAAATAATTTGAATAGTAAATGGTATTACGCGTGACAATTTCAGGAACATTCAGAATTGCATCTTGTTGCTGGGTTTTTTGATATAAAATTGTATTGTCCAAAGCAAAGTTTCCAAATTTCAGCTCTCTGCCGATTTTAAGCGACAAATAATTTATGGTTCCGTTATATTGCGCTGGCGCAACAATTTGGGATTTATCCAGCTTTTGCTGGGCAGTCGATGCATCAGTAAAATATAAATGATCTTTCAAAACCGAAAACTGCAGCTCGGCATCAACCCAAGGGGAAATAGCATTTGCTTTGATTGAATTAATTTTTTCATTTTTAAAATCATTCGACCAGTTGTATTGTACAAAACTGCTTTGGTGCAAATTGTAATTATTATTTGGCAGTTTATTTATATTTTGATACTGAAATGCAAGCTGGATTTCATCATTCAGGTCATATCGCACTTTTGTATCCAAATTAGAAAGCGACTGATCAGTTACGGACCTTGAGTATAAAACTTTAGCATTCCACTTATTACGTCGGTATTCATATTGTCCACCTGCACTGTTGATTTCCTGACTAAACGAACTTGGTACCGTATTTTGATTATCAAAGATAAGAATCTTGTTGTAAAAATAATTTGATCTGAAATCATCAACAAAAAACTGAAAAGTCCCTAAAGTGGTGTTTTCATAGATAAGTCCCACTCTGTTGTACATTTTATTATAACGGGTTTGGTCATTAATCCCACTATCTAAAAATGAATTTCCAAAGCGATATACCGTCTCAGAACCAACGGTTGATGGAACTGTTTCCTGATTGTATTCGAAAAACTTATTTTCGTAATTAAATTGGTGTCTCAGGTATAGATTATTATCTCCTTTGTTAGAATTAATTCTTAAATTATGATCCAAAAAAACTCTTTTGCCTTTTAGAAACGATTTAGCGTCATTAAAATAGACTTCAAATCGTTGTCGATTGTTATAGTTTGGATCTTCACTTTCAAAATTTTCAATGGTCGTGATTCCTCCGTTTTCCTCATTTAAAATGTCTTGGAAAGTATAATGGGCTTTTGCAAAATAGCGTTTGTTCTTGGTATTGTAATTGGTGGAAAATCTAAAATTGCCCGTACTGGATAATTGGTTGAGATATTCTCCTTCTGAACGCAAACCTTTATAAGCAATAGAAAAATTAAGATTTTCAGAAGTGTTTAACGTAATAAAAGCATCAACAGACTGTCCTTTTTTTATGGTGGTTTTAAAATATAATTCGGTCACTGGAGTTGCAACTGAATAATAGCGTATTTGATTAGCCTCTAAAAAATTAAAATGTTTTGCTTTAAAACCAAATTCCGGATATGGTGAAAAATCGGTTAAGCTATATTGCAACGTGTTGTAGGTTTGTCCATCATTTGCAAAAGGTAAAAGTCCAAAAATATCTTTTCGCAAATAGTTATGACTGTATTCCTTTTGAATTGTAAGAGAAGTATCGATGTAAGTTGTATCGTTATCTATACTGATTACCTTGTAAAGATCAATAGTGGCTAGTTTATTAACCGCTTTTTTTATCGAATCAGAACTAGTGTATTTATTATTTTTACGTAAGCTATCAATCTCCTTTTTTTGAGAAAATAATAGGATTGGTAATGCTAAAAAATAAAACAAAAATAATATTCTCATTTGGAAGGAATCTTGTTAGTAAATTTAAAAATAACGAAACAAAGGTATAGCATAAATGCCTATAAATAAAAAAACATCCAAGGAAGCGGATGTTTTTGTTATAAAAAAAAGTTACGCTATCTATTTTTTAATGAACTTGATATTGATGGTTTTGTCCGCACTAATAAATTTGACAAAATACATCCCAGAAGTCAAATCAGAAACTTTGATACTGTTTTTTTGATCATATTTAAAAATACGAAGTAATCTTCCCGTTAAATCATAAATTGCAATGTCAGAAAGATCGAAAGACGATGGTAAATCAAAAGAAAGATTTTCTTGAACAGGATTAGGATAAAATTTAATAAGATCGTTCTTGTCAAAATCTAAAGAAGATAAAGAAGTATTATCAAAACCACCGGCAATAAGAGTAAAATCTTGAGTTCCTGATAATAAAGCACCTTTGTTTGTTACTTGGATTGTATATGTTCCTGCTGGTGCATTTTCAATAAAGACTTTCTCTATGTTATCAACATTATTATCAGAACTTTGAGTAGCAGCACTGTTTAAAGAAGTAGGATCCAATTTCCAAGGAAAATAAATAGTACCAGATTCATTTATAATTTTAAGATCTAAATTATTGACTAAGTTAGTTGTTCTGTTATCTTCTGTGATTGGTGTAACAACAGCACCCAAAGCAACAGGATCAGTCCAAGCTATAGAAACATTTAAAGCCCTTGGAGAAGAAATTGTGATCTGTTTAGTGAAAACAACTTTGTCTGTTAAACTCGTTTCTAAAATTAATGAAGTCTTTCCGTTTGAACTAATCAATTTAGCAGCTTCTTCTCCATTGGCCAGACCCCATCCGTATGAATAATCAGGTCCCATTGAAAACCCTGCTTCATCTGCGGTATGACACAACAAACCACGAGCGGTTGCAGCTTTCATAAATGTGGCATTCAAATTATTATAATGCTGCTGCAGTAACACAATTAAGCCTGTGATTGCGGGAGCGGCCATTGAAGTACCACTTAACGTTTCATAGGTATTATCATTTGGTCCGTTGCACGAATATACTCCTACTCCTTTAGCACTGATGTCTGGCTTAATCCTGCCATCATCAGTAGGGCCGTAATTACTAAACGAACTCATTGTCACGCTCCCTGGACCTGTATAATTTAAAACTGAATTAACAGCCGCAACGACAATTGTATTTTTAGATATGGTGGCTCCTGTAAGCATATCGAAACCACCTTTAGCATTTATTTGTGGGTGGTCACTATTTCGCGAATTACCTGCTGCAACAACAATTTGATAGTACGGAAAAACCTCTGAAATTTTATCAAAATCAGACGAGGTTTGATCATAATAACCAAATCTGGCACTTGCGAAAGAATTTGAAATACTATAACCATATGAGTGATTTGAGACTAAATACCCCTCACCACCAAAACTTGTCATTTCTTCAACATCACTATCCCAAAAAAAAGTTTTTGCTTTTGCTTGATATGCTAGACCTCTAGCTCTAGCAACAACACCTGATCCAATTATGGTACCAGTCACATGCGTAGAATGAGCGCTAGGAGATACTGCTCCGTCACCAAAAGAAACCTTTGACCCAGACAACTCCTGATGTGTTCCCCTAACTTTCCCGCCATCCCAAACTCCAGCAGTAATGCCATTACCAGTTAAATTAAGACCTAAAACACCGTTAGGTTGCAATGAATTTGCTCGAATGGTAGCAGCAGAAGCGTCATTTTCAATTGTGTAAAAAATAGGTACACCATCATAAATACGCTGGAGCGAACTTGTTTCCGAACCTAGCAACCTATACTGAAGCTTATAATTGTGAACTTTCCTTTTTTGCTCCTTTTGTGCTTCTGATAATTTAACAATAAAACTATTGATTTTTTCATTGTCATAGGACTGTGTAATTTTCTTTCGTTCTTCTATGGTCTGTGCAATAGAAATTTGAAAAATCAGTATGCAAAATAATATTTTTTTCATTTATAAAAATTAAGTATTGACTTTAGTATACTATTATTTATTAAAAAACTTGAAACAAAAAACCTCCCAAATGGTTAAAAAAGGGAGGTTGTTTGAAAATACTAGATTTATAAATTAGTATCCAGGATTTTGCTGTAAATTACTATTCAAATCTCTTTGAAATTGGGGAATAGGAAGTTGCCATTTGAAACTACCTGCCGGAATTGTTAGAGCAGTAGCTTCAACTTTAGTTCCGAGACCACTAGCATAATCACCCTCCACAGCATTTCTCACCATTGCTGAACCTAATCTTTTCAATGTAAAGAAACGATCCATTTCAAAAGCTAGCTCTAATCTGCGTTCCAACAAAATAGAATTTAATAACGCAGCTCCAGATTCATTTCCAGAAACGAAAGCCGAATATCTTTGCGCTCTTACTGCATCAAGGAATGCTAAACCTCCACCATTGATTCGGTACTGAGCTTCAGCCATATTTAAATACACTTCCTCTACACGCAACACTTTTATATCAACAATAGCTGGATTACCAGTTAAACGACTAAGATATTTGATAACGTGATTATAAGGTATCCCATTAAAAGGACTTGTAGAGATGTATGCAGCCTTTCTAATATCGGTTGTTTGGAACAAATCAGAAAAACTCTTAGGCACAACAAACTCAGAACGAACACCACTTGCAACTGTCTGGTTATATACAACACCAGGAGTTACGCCATCTACTTGATCAATTCTAAGTTTAAACAAAACACCGGAAGAGTTTACATCTTTCCACAAATTTACAAAATTAGCTCTTGGACAAACTGTATTTCCCGCTATAGCAAGATTTCCATATTGAATAACCTTAGGAAAATCACCTAAATAAAGATAAACTCGAGATAACAAAGCATAGACAGCCGACTTTGATGCTTTTCCAGAAGCAATCGCATTAGTTGTACCAATTTTATCAGCAGCTATAAGTAAATCATCTACTACTTTTTTATAAGTAGCTTCTACAGTTGGCCTTGATGGTTTAGAAAAAGGTTCAACAACATCTAAGTAATACATCCCTAAAGAAGCGTTAGCATCAGGTGCCTGAGTAGGAATTTTAGAATAAATCCTAACCAAATCAAAATTATTTAATGCTCTAATAAAACGAGCCTGTCCTTCTATATTATCTCTAACAGCATTTTGAGGAATGATATTAATATTATCAATCACTCTAGTTGCAGTTTCGGCAGCTCTGTAGGCACTAATATAATAATTAAAATGAGAACTATTTGGCACTGAAAGCAATCTGAAACCATCTGCATTAGACTGACGTCCTTCTACTTTAAGGATTAGATTATCAGTCATCACTTCAGAATCGATAACAAACTCAGAGCCGTAACCTCCGTCACCTCCATTTTTTATCATGTAGCTGTAAGCTCCGGTTAACATATTCTCAAAATCAGCAGCGTTACGTAAAACAATGGACTCACTGATGGCATTGTAAGGTGCGAATGTGATATCTTCATCGTCGCATGAATTTAATGCGAAAGACAAAGCAACAAGGTAAATTATTTTTTTCATAATTATTTTAATTATAAATTAATTGATACTCCAAAAAGGAATGTTTGAACATTAGGATAAGAATACAATGCAAATTGTCCAGGAACTAATAAACCTGTTTGACTCTCTGCACTACCTATTCCTACTTCAGGATCTCCATTGAACTTAGACCAAGTGAATAAATTTTGCATCTGAGTGTAAATTCTAAACTCATCTAATGGTAAATTAGGGAACGCTTTCTTTGTAAATTTATAGCCAATATTTAGATTTCTAAATCTAATATAACTTGCATCCTCTAGAAAACGATCTGATTCAAGATTAGAATTTATACCTGACAATTGTCTTGGTGCAGGTAAAGAAGCTGTAGTATTAGTTGCAGTCCAATAATCAAAAGCAGCAACAGCCTGATTTCTATTTGGTGCAGCACCATCAGCAACCATATTTTGCCACATGTAATTGTACGTGTAGTTACCTTGTTTAAATACAAAGTCAGTTGAGATGTCAAAACCTTTGTAAGCAAATTGCATTCCAAAACCACCTTCATATTTTGCATAAGGGGTTTTACCAGTAAAAGCTCTGTCACCAGCACTATAAACGTCCGTTACAGTACCATCTAACTTTGTATACGTTGCACGACCATTTGTAGGATTGACACCTGCATAAGGTACAAGAAAGAAATCATCTGGTGAACGACCCACTTTATTCCATGTTAAACCTCTTGAAAGTTGATTATTAGGATCCCCAGGACGGTTTAATTCATTAATTTGTCTATCAAAAACAGCTGCATTAACATAAAAAGACAAAGTTGTATTTTCGTTTTTTATAGCAAATGCTTTCAATTCAACTTCGGCTCCTTTTGAAGTCCAGTCCCCTGCATTAATAAGTGTTGAAAAAGCTGTCCCTACAGTCGTATTATCACTGTAGATGAAATCATTTCTTTTATCTTGAAATATTGAGCTTGAGAATGTCAACCAATTATTAAAAGCAGCAGCTTCAATACCAACTTCATATTTCTCTGCTTTTTCAAACTTTAAATTATTATTTCCAACTGTACTTCCTGTTAAAACAGTTCCTATATTACCTCCATATTGACTGGTACTAAATAAACTTTGAGCTGTATAACTTCCTATACCATTAGTTGAATTTAGCTCTCCGTAAGAGGCTCTCAATTTTAAATTGTTTAGCCAAGTAACATTACTCATGAATGATTCTCTAGTAACATTCCATCCTACAGAAGCTCCTTTTGCAAATTCATATTTATTGTTACTTCCCAGTACAGATGAACCATCTCGTCTACCATACAACGAAACTAAATACTTACCATCAAAATCATAATCAACATTTGCAAACATACTTACTGTAGCATTTTCAGTTCTTCCAGTGAAAGGAACGCCAACTACTGCAGTACCTGCTGTAGGCAAATCTCCGTTTACATATCCTTTTCTAGTTAATGAGTATGATCTAAAATTTGACTTAAAATACTCATACATTACAGTAGACTCAAAGTTATGCTTATTATTGATACTGTATTTGTAACTCAAACTATTTGTCAACTGATATTCTAATGAATCCCAACCGTTATCAGTTTTTTGACCTCTAGCTGTAGGATCACCCACAATTAAATCTAAGAATGACGAAGGCTTAATAAAAGATTCACGTTGGTATCTTTCATAATTCATATTCATCTGAGTCTTGAATTTTAAATCTTTTATAATTCCTAATTCAACATACGGACGACCATACAACCTAAAGAAACGACGTTGCTCAGTATTATTAACTATTGCTTCTTGAATAGGAAAACCAGCAAGTAAACTTGTATTGTAAACCGGGTTTCCTAAAATATCATTAACTACATTTCCATTAACATCTCTGGCAAAAAAAGGCTCGTAAGGATTGTAATCATACATTGCTCTAATAGGGCTTTGTGCATTATTACGGTCTCTTGAATCATTAAATTTCTCATAAGAACCACCAATATTAAAACCAATTTTAACATTAGGATTTGCAGTATATTCACTATTATACCTAGCGGTAATTCTATTAAAACCCTTCAGTTTATCAATAATTCCTGAATCTTCAGTGTAACCAACAGACATAAAATTAGTAAACTGTTCATTACCACCTGAGTAAGAAAGATTACTATTTTGAATAAATCCTTTTCTTAGCAAATCATCTTGCCAATTGTGATCGTATGACCTTAGTAATGCCACTTGAGCAGGTGTTTTACCAATAGACCCTCCTTGACCAATTAATCCTTCATATCGGATTTTTTCATCTGCATTCATCATGTCAAATGGATCCGCGATTTTTTGAGTAAAACCAAGAGAATTATTAAATTGGAATTTAGCTTTTGCATTTTTACCTTTCTTAGTAGTAATTACAACAACTCCATTTCCACCACGAACTCCATAGATAGCAGCAGAAGCACCATCTTTCAGAATCGAAACAGATTCAACGTCATTTGAACTTAAAGCGGAAGCTTCAGCCCCACTCACAAAAGCACCATCCACTACATAAATAGCCTCAGCTGTACCACCTGTAATACTGACAGCTCCACGCACAGTTACAAAGGCAGCAGCACCCGGTTTTCCATTAGCGGCAGTTACTTGTACTCCAGCTGCTTGACCTTGCAAGGCATTTTGAATAGTTAAGGCAGGAGACTGCTTAGCAATTTCGTCTGCTGAAACCGTTGAAATAGAAGATGATAATTTTCTTGAATCTCTAGAATAATATCCTAAATTTGTTTGAACAATTACCTCATTCAAACTTACTCCATCTTGCATAGCAACATTTAAATTGTTTGACGAACCAACTGTTTTTGAAGTTTCAGTCATTCCAACAAAAGAAAAAACTAATACGTCTCCAGTTTTTGCTCTGATAGAATATTTTCCATCTAAATCTGTTTGAACTCCTGCCTTGGAACCTTTTACCGAAACATTCACACCAGGTAAAGGGCCCGTTGCATCAGAAACTACTCCAGATACCGTTTTCTCCTGAGCAAACGATAACTGCATCGATAACGCTAAAAATAGCGTGATAATCCATTTGTACTTTGATCTCATATTAATTTATTAAATTAGTTATTCGACAAAAATCATAATAATTTCTTAAAGAAACAAATTTATTTTACAAATAACGAAACGAACATTTGTTAAAGTTTCTACTCAAAATAATAGATTACCTCATTATTTTTTGACATTTACTACATATTATGTGCTTATAAGACTTCTCAAAGCTATATTTTTGTCAAAATTAATTTAATGTTAAGCCCCTTCTTTTTAACACCACATTTAGAAACAGGAACTGACGAAATAGGTCGTGGTTGCCTTGCTGGGCCTGTTACTGCAGCCGCCGTAATATTACCATCTGATTTCCATAATGAGTTTTTAAATGACAGCAAGCAGTTATCTGAAAAAGTTAGAGAAAAATTAAGACCTATTATAGAACAGCAGTGTATTTCATTTGCGGTAAAACATTTAGAGCCTTTAATTATTGATGAAATCAATATTTTAAACGCATCTATAAAAGCGATGCAGGAAAGCATTTTAAAATTAGATCCAAAACCCGTTCACATTATAGTAAACGGAAACAGTCCATTCATACCCAAAGGCGGAATTAAAAACCGTGGAGGAAAAATTTTCACTGATGCGGAAATTGAAATCCTAAATTCAATTCCAAATACCAGCATCATAAAGGGAGATTCAAAATTTATGAGTATTGCCGCCGCTTCAGTATTAGCTAAGACTTACAGAGATGAGTATATGAACCGGATACATGAAGAATTCCCGATGTATAATTGGAAACAAAATAAAGGTTACCCTACCAAAGAACACCGTGAAGCAATTCGGAAATTTGGGACCACTAAATACCACCGAATGACATTTCGATTGTTACCGGAACAATTAAAATTAGAAATTTAAATTTTTGATTGCTGTTTAACGATTTCAGATTTCTAAAAAGTCGCTTCAAAAAGAATGGAGAAATGTTTCAGGATTTTTTCTTTCACTTCTGTTTCATTTACTCTTTCAACGCCAAGTTCTACGTTTAATGAGGTTACGGCTTTGCCACGAATCCCGCACGGAATAATATTGTCAAAATAACCCAAATCAGCATTCACGTTTAGCGCAAATCGATGCATCGTTACCAAACGGGACGCGCGAACGCCCATAGCGCAAATTTTTCTGGCAAATGGAGTTCCTGCACCCAACCAGACTCCGGTTTCGCCTGTCCCGCAGAAATAAAAATTCATCAGGTAGATCGTAGATTTCTCACTAAGCTTATAAAAACCAACGAACTGCCATGTTACTTCTTAAAAACAATTCTGAACGACTTTTAAATCATTATTTAAAAAAGTGAAAGAACAATTAAAATCTATAATTAAAAAGTTAGCCCTTGCTTTTGTAATCATGAAATTTTTATATAAAAAAAATAGCTGCAAGAATAATTTCTTACAGCTATTTAAAGCAAATCGATTTCTAAATTTTAAATTTAGTAACCAGGATTTTGTTGTGCTCTTAACGTTGGATTTGAATCCAATTCTAATTGCGGTATAGGCCATAAAAACTTAAAGTTGTCATAAGGAATAGCATTAACCCCTAAAGCACCTGAATAAGGAGTTCCTAATGAGTATGCAGTTAAAGCAGTTGGACCACTAGAAAAACCTCCGTTTGCAGCTTTTGCAGGAACTCCTGAAATAGGGAAAAACGGATCATTTTGCAATCTATGGATGTCAGCCCAGCGACGTCCTTCCATAAGAAACTCTATTCTTCTTTCTTTTAAAATAGCTCCCAGTAATTGAACATTTGAAGAAAAACTAACCGCTGTATACGCTTGTATTGCAGGATTTGCTAAAGATCTATTTCTAACAGAGTTCAATCTTGCTAAACCATTAACCACATCATTATTTCTTGCATAAGCTTCAGCCATATTCAAAGCTACTTCAGCATATCTAATAATTGGTGCCGCATCTGTTTTGTTCACACCATCTTTGTATTTTTTGGTGAATTTAGAATTAGGATAGTAGCTTCCAACACCCGTTATAACCATAGTTCCCTCAGCTCTTCTTTTATCATCTGATAACCAACTTGGATCTCTCCAAATAATTGGACTAATAGCTACTAAACCACGACCATTAGAGGCCGCTGGAATTGGCGGATGGTACATGTTTGCCAAAGCACCATTGGCACCAGGATTATTTGTAGCCCCATTTGCAATAGAGAAAATAGATTCCGTATTAGAACTATTACTAGCAAAAGGAGTATCAGGATTTGCAGTAACAGAATAAAGACCATTCAATTTTGTACCCTCTACGATTACACCATTCCAATTACGCATGTGCAAATGAACTCTTGTTTTGTAAGCTATAGCAGCTTCTTTAGTAATTCTTTCAATTTTTGCAGCGCCAGCTCTAGCATTTTTTGAAAAAAGTAAGGTCTCAGCGTCATTCAAATCTTTAAGAATTTTAGTATAACATTCCGCAACAGTATTTCTACCTTGAGCTAAACCAAGCTCAATATTTGCTGGAGTATTGTAAGGCATCTCTCTGTAAGGAACACCCAAACTAGCTCCATTGTTATCTTGAAAAGGTCTTGCGAAATAAATCAATAATTCATTGTGCGCAATCGCTCTGAAAAACTTTGCTTGCCCAAGGTAGTCATTAGCGACTTCTTGAGTAATAACGCCACTTGCCGCAGCTTTTTCTACACCTTCAATAACAATATTTGTTCTATTAATCAAACGGTAAGCATCTGCCCAATAGTATACATTGTTAGCCGTAGTTGGATCATATGTTCCTGTGTAAGTTAATTGATAAAATGCAGCTAAATTAACCACATCTTCACCTCTATTATCACCTTGTTGAACATAAGCAGCTCCAAAAACATACCCTCTCGCTCCAGCACCATTGTAGTTACCCAATTGAGCACCATTATACATACCTGTTACGGAAAGATCAATTAATGCAGGAGTTTTAAAAGCAACATCTTCTGAAATACTGTTAAAAGGACTTAACTCTATGGTACTTTCCTCACTACATGAAGTAAATAAAAGTGAGACCATCATTAATGGAACTGCTATTTTAGAGCTCCATGAGGATAAAAATTTATTTTTATTTTTCATTTTTTTCGTTTTAAAATTAAAAACCTACATTAAGACCAAGAGTAAATATTCTAGACCTTGGAGTACCATTTAAATCAATACCTGTAATTTCCATCTCTGGATCTAAACCTTTATAGTCTGTAATAATTAATAAGTTTTGACCCTGCACAAAAAGTCTAAATTTATCTACTCCAATTTTTTCCAAAACTGTTCTTGGTAAATTATAACCTAAAGTTACGTTATCCAGTTTGATATAATCACCATCCTCTACAAAACGAGTAGATGCTTGATTCAAATTGATAAAAGTTTCTCTGTCGTCTCTCATTCTTGGAGTCCATCCATCACCAGGAATAGCGGCACTTTGCCATCTTCCTAATATTTCAGTACTATTATTATTGAAATTCATAGTCAATGCATCACGTCTTGTTGAATTGTGAATTTTATTACCTCCACTGAAACGGAACATAAAACCTAAATCAAAATCTTTATATCTCATGTTAGAATTAAACGCTCCAAAATAAGTAGGAAGTACATTTCCTAAAACACTTTTATCAGATGTACTCAAAGAAGAAGCTACAGATATATCCCCAGGATTGCTTGGATTAAAAACTCTATACGCTTGAGTATCTATATTTCCTTGAACTAATGAACCATCCGCTTTATAATAAACTGGGTTACCGTTAGCAGGATTTACTCCCCAATATTTAAAACCATACAAAGCATAAGGCGATTCACCTTCTCTCAATATATTGTTACCTGTATTAAAGTTATCTGCATCAACATAATTAATGTCTTGGCCGTTCACTAAAGTATTCACTGTACTTTTTACTAACGATAAATTAGCAGTTAATGTCCAATCAAAGTTTTCCGATTTCATAGCTGAAGCTTCAACTGATATTTCATGACCTGAATTTTTTAAAGAACCTATATTCTTTGAAATTGAATTATTTGGAACACCCAAAGACAAAGGCTGAGGCACAGCTAAGATTAACCCGTTTTGGTTATTAATGAAATAATCATAAGTAAATTTCAAACGATTATCAAAAAAAGCTAAATCCAAACCATAATCAAATTTCTCTGAAGTCTCCCATTTTAATTCATTATTCCCTGCTTGAGAATAACCAATTCCATTGTATTCTGCATATTTAGAGTTATTATACAAACCTAAATATGGATAATTTCCAATACTTACATTCCCAACTTCCGCATAAGAAGCTCTTAATTTAAATTCAGAAATAACATTTTCTAATGGCGCCATGAAAGACTCTTTGTTTATACTCCAACCTGCAGAAGCACCTGGGAAAGTTCCCCATTTGTTAGCCGTTGGCAATGAAGAAAGTCCGTCTGTACGAATAGAACCCTGAAGGAAATATTTTTCTTTATAGTTATACGTTAATCTACCTGCGTAAGAAATGATTCCGTTTTCAGATATTCCTCCTCCAGAAACTTGCGTAGCATAAGAACCAGTAATTAATCCTTGATTAAAGAAAGTATCAGATAAACCATTACCTCCTCCAAAGAAAGTATTCACTCTTTCTTTTTGTACTTCATAGATTGCTGTAGCACCTAAATTGTGTGCTTCACCAAACGTCTTGTTGTATGACAAAATATTTTGCACATTCCAACGGGTGAAGTTTGAAAAATTATTTCTAACTGATCCAGCCACACCTGCACCGTCTCCATTAATTGGATTTAAGTATTGAAAACCTTCAGTTCCAATGGCATCCACACTTCCTTGAGTTTTAAAATTTAAACTAGGTAAAATTTTAAAATCAGCAAACAGACTCACTAAAGATCTATCCACTTTTGATCTGAAAATATTGTTATCCAAAACATAAACAATGTTTGGTAAATTATTGCCAATAACTGATAAGTTTGCTCCTTGACCTACACTTCCACCAGCAATATTATAACCGGTCGGGTGAGTAGCGTCATATATTGGAGTGTTAGGTAATTGACGCATTGCATTAAACATTAACCCTGATAATGAGTTAGCACCTGTATTCAAACCATCATTTTGTGTTCTTGACAAAGCCATATTGACACCAACATTCAACCAACTTTTAACTTTTTGGTCAACATTAGCTCTTACATTATATCTCGTTTGACTATTTGCTTTAGCAATACCCTCTTGATCATTGTAACCCGTTGAAAAATAATAATTTGTCTTTTCTGTTGAACCAGAAAGTGATAAATTATGATCTGTTTGAAAAGCATTAGAACGTAGTACCGCTTTTTGCCAATCTGTATTAAATGCAGTTCCAGCTGCCCACGGTGAAGCTGCTCTGTTTGATCTTTTTTCGTTTTGAATTGTGATGAAATCATTTGTTCCTAACAAATCTAAGAAATCAATTGGCGAAGCAACTCCAGTGTAAGTATTATAATTTACTCTAAACTTGCCACCTTTTCCTTTTTTTGTTGTAATTAATATTACACCATTAGAAGCTCTAGAACCATAAATAGCGGTTGCAGATCCATCTTTTAAAATTTCTGTAGACTCAATATCCGCTGGATTGATGTCTCCTAAACCATTAGTATTTGCATATCCACCAACATCTCCTGTGAAAATAGGCACACCATCCACTACAACTAAAGGATAGCTTCCAGATGAAATTGAACCAATTCCTCTAATCCTAATTCTAGGAGCCTGACCTAGCACACCTGAATTAGAAGTAATTTGAACACCCGCAGCTCTACCAGCCAATTGTGATTCGAAACTAGGAGTAGCCAAGCTTGCTATAGATTCTCCTTTTATTTGTGATATTGAACCGGTAAGATTCTTTTTCTTTTGAGTACCATAACCTACAACGACAACTTCCTCTAATGTATTTCCTTCTTGCTCCATTCTAATACTAACGGTCGAAGAAGCACCAACATTTGCTGTTGTTTCTTTCATACCTACAAAAGAAAATACTAAAACTTCACCTGAACTTGCTTTTATAGAATATTTACCATCAAAATCTGTTTGCGCACTTCTATTTGTACCTTTAACAACAATGTTTGCTCCTGGAATAGGTCCGGTAGAGTCTGAAACTGCACCTGTAACCGTTTTCTCTTGTGCAAACACAAATTGCATTGACAACGCCAACAGCAACGAAAAAATCCATTTGAATTTTGATCTCATATTAATTTGTTTTGAATTAGTTATTTGGCAAAAATCATAATAATTTCTTAAAGAACCAACTATTTACAAGAATTAACACATTTTATTTTTGTCACTATTTTTTATCAAAAAAAACATAATTTACCAAATTTTAATGTATAAAATTAATTATATGTATTCAATTAGATATAAAGCTATATTTTTGTCAAAATTAATTTAATGTTAAGCCCCTTCTTTTTAACACCACATTTAGAAACAGGAACTGACGAAGCTGGTCGAGGTTGCCTTGCTGGGCCTGTTACTGCAGCCGCCGTAATATTACCATCTGATTTCCATTATGAGTTTTTAAATGACAGCAAGCAGTTATCTGAAAAAGTTAGAGAAAAATTAAGACCTATTATAGAACAGCAGTGCATTTCATTTGCGATAACACATTTAGAGCCTTTCATTATTGATGAAATCAATATTTTAAACGCATCTATAAAAGCGATGCAAGAAAGCATCTTAAAATTAGATCCTAGACCAGAATCTATTATAGTAGACGGAAACAGTCCATTCATACCAAAAGGAGGAATTAAAAACCGTGGAGGGAAAATTTTCACTGACGCGGAAATTGAAATCTTAAATTCAATTCCAAATACCAGTATCATAAAGGGAGATTCAAAATTTATGAGTATTGCTGCCGCTTCCGTATTAGCTAAGACGTATAGAGATGAGTATATGAACCGGATACATATAGAATTCCCGATGTATAATTGGAAACAAAACAAAGGATATCCCACCAAAGAACACCGTGAAGCAATTCGGAAATTTGGGACCACTAAATACCACCGAATGACATTTCGATTGTTACCGGAACAATTAAAATTAGAAATTTAGATTTTTGATTGCTGTTTAACGATTTCAGATTTCTCAAAAGTCGCTTCAAAAAGAATGGAGAAATGTTTCAGGATTTTTTCTTTCACTTCTGTTTCATTTACTCTTTCAACGCCAAGTTCTACGTTTAAAGAGGTTACGGCTTTGCCACGAATCCCGCACGGAATAATATTGTCAAAATAACCCAAATCAGCATTCACGTTTAGCGCAAATCCATGCATCGTTACCCAACGGGACGCGCGAACGCCCATCGCACAAATTTTTCTGGCAAATGGAGTTCCTGCACCCAACCAAACTCCAGTTTCGCCTTCGCTTCTGCCACAAACTATTCCATATTCCTGAAGTGTAAGAATAATAGATTCTTCGAGAAAACGCAGGTATTTATGAATATCTGTAAAGAAATTTTCTAGGTCTATAATTGGATAGCCCACAATCTGTCCTGGCCCGTGGTAGGTAATATCACCGCCACGATTGATTTTATAGAAAGTCGCTCCTTTGGCTTCGAGTTGTTTTTCAGATAAGAGCAAATTGCTTAAATCTCCACTTTTCCCCAAAGTATAAACATGAGGGTGCTCCACAAAAAGAAAGTAATTGGGCGTTTCCAAATTAGTTTCTTCTCTCCTATTTTTAATTTTTAAGTCAACGATTCCTTTAAACAATTCTTCTTGGTATTCCCAAGTTTCTTTATAATCTTTACTTCTTAAATCTTTAAGTTGGATGATTTTGTTCATTTTTTTTTTGAGATGCCAAAGGTTTTGAGAAACAAAGGTACAAAGGTTTGAAATATGAATTTTGAAAAGTAGATCACAATTTATATGACAAGAACAATAAATGGATATTAATAACCTATTTGCATAGAACTATTAATATCCATTTATTACTCCATGGAATCGAGCAAAAAGGTGTTAGGACTTCCTTTCCAGTTTGTACTTACTGCAATAAACAATTAAATAATTTATAATTTTTTACCCATAACCATCTCTGGTTTAAGGATCACTTTTGTCCATCCATTGTCACGGGCATCAAAATGTTTGTATGCATCAGGAGCCTCGTCTAATGAAAGTTCATGCGAAACAATTAATGATGGTTTTGCTTTACCCACAGAAATCAATGTAGAAAGTTGGCGGTTATACGATTTTACATTCGCCTGTCCCGTGGCAATTTTTTGCCCTTTCATCCAAAACTGACCAAAGTCAAAATCCATGTGTCCTTCTTTTTGTAACTCTTCTTTAGATTTCGGGTCTTTTGGCACAAAAACCCCTACGACTCCGATACAACCTGTTGCTTTTACGGCTTGGACGAGTTCGTTCATCGTTATATTAGAATGCTCCGTACCATGTTTGTCACAACATTGATAACCGACACATTCGCAACCTTTATCCGCACCCATTCCTTTGGTTAGTTCCAGCACTTGTTCCACAGCAGAACCTTTCGAAAAATCAATTGCAATAGCACCCAGTTCTTCAGCAAGTTTCAACCGGTCAGGATGATTATCAACCACCATTATTTGGCTAGCGCCTTTTATACTTGCTGAATGTGCCGCCATAAGTCCTACTGGACCTGCGCCATAGATAACTACTGAATCACCAGGTTGTACACATGCCAATTCCGTGGCGTGATATCCAGTAGGGAAAATATCCGATAACATTACATAGTCATTTTCCTTTTCAACAGCGTCTTCCGGTAATTTGAGACAATTAAAATCGCCATAAGGAACGCGCAAATATTCAGCCTGCCCGCCACTAAAAGGCCCCATTCCGGCAAAACCATAAGCAGCACCTGCAAATCCTGGGTTCATTGTAAGGCAATAACCTGTTAAACCACTTTCGCAATTGCGGCAATGACCGCATCCAATATTAAATGGAAGACAAACCATATCCCCAATTTTAATTTGAGTTACGGCTTTGCCCACTTCCACAACTCTACCCATATTTTCATGTCCAAATATCCTTCCGGATTCCATATCGGTGCGGCCTTGGTACATGTGCAAATCCGACCCACAAATATTAGTTGCGGTTATTTTTACCAATACATCCGTCGGTTGCTCAATTACGGCATCCGGCATTTCTGTGACCCTTACATCGAGCGGGCCGTAATAAACAATTGCTTTCATACTATCTATATTTAAATCGTTATACTTATTGATTAAGGTATTTATTCCTTTTTATTTCAATACATTTTTGGAATTTAATAAAAATTTAAAGATATAGTTATTTTTTTAAGTTATTGTAAATCAATTAGTTAATATAGTGTTATAGTTTTAGGAAGCGAAAATATGAGTGAAAATAAATGGGATCTTTTAATGGTTCCTTTTTTATAAGAAAGTACAGTACTAATATTACTCTAAAAGCACCTCTAACGAAGTGATTTCAGGATTTTGTAAACAATCAGTTAAAGAAAATTGTAGTTCCAAGGATTTGCGGTCTTCACTAATATTTGCTTTTGAATTTGAAACCGATTTTATTTTTTTTGGAAAATAATATTTTAAAACATAGTCTTGCGTAATTTTGAATTTAGAAACTTGCGATTTATAACTTTCAATCTTGCCTTGCTGTTTTTTTAATTCAATTCCATCTGTAATTTTGACTATCCTATTAAAAACACTTCCGTTAAAAGTGTAGTTCACACTGTAATAATGCTCCTCGGCAACCAATGCATAATTATTTTCTATATCATCTGCGTATTCTTCGGTTTTGTGTAAATCGGCAACTTCCTCTATTTTAGTAAAATTCTGAGTGATTGTTGTGCGAAATTCTTTCTCAAAAGAACTTTTCTTGACATGCACTTTTACAGTATTAAATTTTTCAAAAATGGCTTTTTCAAAAGCTGGCAATCTGGAAAACGTTTCGGAATGTTTTGTTATCAAATCCTTAAAAACATAAGTAGTATCCTTAAAAACATCTTCTTTGGAATATTCCTCTCCCACCAATTGCATGTAACTTTGTTCCTCACGCAGTTTGCTAATTTCTATATTCCCGGTTCCGTCCTGGTTTAAATTCATGGTTTCTGTGACTTGGCAACTTGTTAAGAATACTGATAATAATAATGTGATGTATTTTTTCATTGGATTTTTGCGAAATGATTTGATTTCAAATATACATGATTTGTACTATTTTTCATGTTTTTTTGAAAAATAAAAGTCGTTGCATAGCCCCGATAACAGCGGCATCCTTTTTTTCTTGTTTTTTTCAAACAAGAAAAAAAGATAGAGCGAATAGCGGGACAAATCGTCATGAAAAAACGAAATATTGTGCTTCAAAAAACGGTACATTTTAAACTTTAAATTTAAAAACTTATATAGTATCTTTGCGCTCTTAAAATCAGAATAAAATGGCATTATCCGAACAAGAAATATTACGTAGAGAAGCACTTACCGAATTACGCAATTTAGGCATTGAGCCTTATCCGGCAGCTGAATTCATTACAACCGCCTATTCCAGCGAAATCTTAGCCGATTTCGGGAAGTACGAAGGTAAGGAAGTTGTTTTAGCAGGACGTTTGATGGGTAAGCGTATCATGGGAAAGGCGTCATTTGCGGAATTGAAAGATGCTGAAGGACGTATTCAAATCTATGTTTCAAGAGATGACATTTCGACTGATGAAGAGAAAACAATGTACAATATAGTTTTCAAAAAACTTTTGGATATTGGTGATTTTATTGGGATTCGCGGAACGGTTTTCAAAACACAAGTTGGTGAAATCTCAGTTCATGTTTATGGATTGACGGTTTTGGCAAAAGCCTTAAAACCACTTCCTGTGGTAAAAACGGATGCTGATGGGAAAACGTACGATGCTTTTGCTGATCCGGAACAAAGATACCGTCGTCGTTACGTGGATTTAACCGTAAACGATTACGTGAAGGAAACGTTTATCAAAAGAACTAAATTGTTCAATGCAATGCGTTCTTTCTTTAATGACAAAGGATATCTTGAGGTAGAAACGCCTGTTTTACAACCAATTCCTGGTGGTGCTGCGGCGCGTCCATTTATCACGCACCACAACGCGCTTGACATGCCTTTGTACATGCGTATTGCCAATGAATTATACTTAAAAAGATTGATTGTTGGTGGTTTTGATGGAGTGTATGAGTTTTCGAAAAACTTCCGTAACGAAGGAATGGACCGAACCCATAATCCAGAGTTTACCGCCATGGAAATATATGTAGCCTACAAAGACTACAACTGGATGATGAAATTCACTGAAAACTTGTTGGAACATTGCGCCATAAGTGTAAACGGAACTTCAGAAGCGACTTTTGGGGAACACACTGTGAACTTCAAAGCGCCTTATGCTAGAGTTACGATGACAGATTCTATCAAACAATTTACTGGTTTTGATATATCAGGAAAAAGTGAAGTTGAATTATTTGATGCAGCAACAGGAATGGGTATTATTGTGGATGCAACCATGGGAAAAGGGAAATTGATTGATGAAATCTTCGGCGCTAAATGCGAAGGAAATTATATTCAACCAACTTTTATTACTGATTATCCAAAAGAAATGTCTCCGCTGTGCAAACAACACCGTGATAATCCAGAATTGACGGAACGTTTTGAGTTAATGGTTTGTGGTAAAGAAGTAGCGAACGCTTATTCTGAGTTGAATGATCCGATTGACCAAAGAGAACGTTTTGAAGAGCAGATGAGATTAGCTGAAAAAGGAGATGATGAAGCTACTGGAATTATCGATGAAGATTTCTTGAGAGCGTTAGAATATGGAATGCCACCAACTTCCGGATTAGGAATTGGAATGGACCGTTTGATGATGTTCCTGACCAATAATGCTTCTATTCAAGAAGTATTGTTGTTCCCTCAAATGCGACCAGAGAAAAAACAGGTGAAAATTGAATTGGAAGAAGATGAGAAATTAATTGTCTCGTTATTACAAGGAAATGAAAACCAAATGGAGTTTGGTCTTTTAAAAATCAAATCGGAATTGAGTGGTAAAAAATGGGACAAAGCCATGAAAAATTTATCTTCTTTAGGATTGACCGAAGTTGTCGTAAATGGTGATGTGAAAGCTTGTAGATTGAAAGAATAAGTTTATTCGAAAAATATATTTGTAAAAAGGAGCTTCAACTGGAGCTCCTTTTTTTTATAGAATATTATCTTTATATTTGAGTAAAATTAATCGAGATGGAAAATCTAATTTCACGAATTACAATAAACCCTGATGTTTGCCACGGAAAGCCAACCGTAAGAAATATGAGATGGCCTGTGGAAGTAATATTAGATATGTTAGGTTCTGGTATGGAAACCAGTGAAATCTTAGACGATCATCCTGAATTAGAGAGAGAAGATATTTTAGCATCGTTATATTATGCGAAATTATCAATTTCAGGAGATATTCTAAAAGAAGTAAGTTAATGAAATTTCTATGTGATGTACATATTTCAATTAAACTTACAAAACACATCAACAATCAAGGATTTGAATGCACTCATATCAATACTATTTTAGATAAATGGTTTACAACAGATAGTACTATTGCTAAATTTTCCGACCTAAACGATTTTATATTAATCACGAAAGATTTTGATTTTAAAAACTCGTTCCTAGTACAAAAAAGTCCAAAAAAATTAATAAAGATAAATTTAGGCAATATCTCAAATGCTCAATTAATTAAGATCTTTGATAACTTTATCAGTGAAATAGAAACGATTAACAAAACCCATAATCAATATTTGATTGAAATTGACAGCCATTTTATTAAGGTGACCACTATTTAATAAATTGATGCAAAACTTAAAAAATTGTCTAATTTGAACTTTTTGTAGTTTTTTTGAAATTTGGTTTGATAGTTTGGTGATTCATTCTTAAAAAAAACCATAAAAGAAGGAGCTTCAAATTGAAGCTCCTTTTTTGTTCCAAACTATAACTCTGATAGTATTAAAATCCAAAACTAATATTCAAAAAGAAATTTCTTCCTTTTCTAGGGATATTGTTCCAATCTGAAAAAGTGGAATAATACGTATCTAAAACATTCTCTACACCTGCTTTTACATTCCATTTGTTTTTATCAATCTGAAATGAATAACTCGATGCGATGTTTAAAATCGCATAATCCGGCGTTCTGTCTTCACCGTAAAAAGGACTGTACTGCGTTTGAACTGCATTTCCCTGAACCGCGATTTCAGAGTAGAATTTATTTAGTCTATAATGTAACGAAGATGAATACCGCAACGGACTTATAAAAGGCAAATTCTCTTTTTTATAATCCTGTCCGTAGCTGTAAACCAATTGCCCTGACCATTTAAAGTTCGTGTCAAATTGGTATTCAATATTCAAATCAGTATTAAAAATAGTAGCATAATCAAGTGCGGTATAGATTTTTATTCCGCTTGCGCCAATAGTCATCGGAATCAAGTTCTCAGCTGGTTTACCAACTATATAATTTGAGATATGAAAATAAGAAGACGAGATTTTAGTGCTTATTTTTTTGGTTTTGTAACCAATAAAAGCATTAGCTTCTGATGATTTTTCATTTCTTAATTCCGGGTTTCCAATATAATCGAATCGGTCAAAACTATTGAACAAGTAAAATCCATATCCCTCAGAAACCGATGGAGCACGCTCACCATAAGCAAGTCCAAATCCATACTGAAACCCATTTTTATCATACATATAATTTGACGAAATACTTTTTAAAATTCTATTTTTGCTGTCTTTCATATTTGGATAAAAAATCTGCAAACTTTCCAGTCCCAAAGCATCAGCAACTTTATTAAAATGATTCGCAACGCTAGCTGAAAACCTCAAACTGGATTGACTGTTCAAAATGATATTATCTTCCAGAAACACCGCATTATAAAGTGTTCGCACATCCGGCCAGGTAAACATAAACATCAAACTTTCTTTTGGATCGCTCGGATACATCGTCATTTCAGCAATGGAACGGTTGTAAAACGAATTTAAATCGACCAGAAAATGATGGCTTTTAAAAACTCCTTTAACTTTTGAATAGAATCCGTACGTATCGCTCCAACCCGGCATATCCATGCGAATTGGTACAAAAGGTCGTTTGGTGTCATCCATTATGTGTGTAATCGTGTTGTAATAAATTTTGGTTTCCCAATTTTCAATTTTTGATGACTTTAGTACATATTCAAATTTCAATGAAGTGATTAAAGCTTCCGCCAAAGAAACATCCATCGGAAGTGCGGGGTATCCAACATCCGTTGCTTTGTCATAGATTAATGAAGCTTCCAACATTTTATTTTCATCAAAAGAAAAACCAGAAGTGGCAGAAATATTGAATTTTCTAAACTGTGAAAACAAAACTTCTTGATTGTTTCCTGCTGAATAATTTTCGGCATCGCGGTACATAAAATCAGTATCATTATAAAAATGATTGTTTGCGTAATTGACTCCCGATCCAATAATTTTTTGATTGCCGTTACTTTCAAAACCGGAATGCAATGAAACATCCCAACCGGAATTCATAAATCCGCTGCGATTTCTTTTTAAATCAATAGCTCCGCCAATGGTTGCTCCATGACAACCGCCCAGCTGTCCCGATGTGATTGTGGCTTCCGATAAATTGGAAACCTCAACATAAGAAGTTATCGGGTCCATTTTGTCCGTACAAGCACCAAAAACGCGCATTCCGTCTATAGTAATCAACGTTCTTTCGGTAGCCATACTATTAATAATTGGCTCCCATGCATAACCGCCTCTTTTAATCATTCCAACTTTTCCAGACTGTTGCAAATACTCCTCCACCGTAGCCAGAGGTTTGGTTTGTTTTTGATATAATTGGGTTTTTTTTCCAATGACAATCACTTCATTTAGTTTTTTTGGAACGACCGTATCTGCAACTTGGTCTTGTGCATAAAGAGTTATCGAAGTGAAACATAAGAGTACAAAACCATATAATTTCTTTCTCATCATAGAAAAATTAAAAAAAGGCCAAAAGCGCTGTCAATACATTTGATATTTTTGACCTTTTTTAGTTAGGAAAATGTACCAGAATTAGAATTCTATCTCCAAGTAAATACTGCTTGCCGGAACTAAATCCGTAATGCTTTCGCCTTTCAAAACAACGTTAGATGCGTTCAAAAGCTGCAAGTTGATTTTCCATAAACCGGTCATGGTCAATGATAATTTTCCATGATATAATTTGTCCAAAGTAGACTGCGTTAAATCAACATTGTTTGGCGAACCATGATTTCCCATACTTGGCATTCTTGGATCAATTTTAACTTTAAAATTATCAACTACTGGAAAACTCATCATCGATTCCATTTTATAAACACCGATGGTAATATCGTTAAGTGCCACTTTTGGATGATGTGGTTCAATGTAAGCCACAATATATTTTACATTATCAGAACCTGTAAAAGTAGTCACTCTTTGTTTGGCCGAAGCCGGAACATCAATCACTGAAGTTGCCGTATACGCGGCTCCATTAATCGTATAATCAATTTTTAAATCCCAATATTCCGTGGCGTTTTGAGGCATTTGAAAAACAATATTTCCTTTGTATAAAGTTCCATCAGCCGTTACTTTCTCAACTCCCGATTTAGGACAGGAATGCGTCATCATAGTCATGTGCATCAGTGGAATCCAACTAACAGTCGCATTTTTTTCATAATTGCCACTTGTTTTGTCTTTAATTCTTAAACTGATTTCGTTATAACCTTGTTCTAAAGCTCCCGAATGAGCGTACAATTCGATAGTATGGGTCGTGTTTGTTATTTCTTTGAATTTGGTCAGTTCTGCCAATTCATTTACGGCCGGAGTTTCGCTGTCTGAAGAACAGGAGGGAAAAGCAAGTATTACAGCCATTACAGCCAGTATATTTTTTAATTGAAATTTCATTTCTTTAGATTTTATTTTAAATATTAGGTATTGATTTGCAGGCCATTTTTGGATTATTTATTTCCAAAAAAAGCAAGCAGAATCTCATCCGTTGCGGAAAACGGATTAATAAAAGCACATTACATGCCTAAAAAATTTAAGAAATGAAAGTGGGTGGGTGAAATACAGAAGCAATATTCAAGTAAAAGTATAAATTAGAATAGTACTGGTTTGTTTTTTCTTTGGTACCAAAACAAACGGGTACAATTTCGAAAGATTTGATTTCCTCAAAAATGAGTACATCAAGTATTGGAGTAGTTCCTTTTTTATCTGAAGAAAGCGGTTTTTCACCATCAGAAGCCTTAGCCAATTCTTTCATCAAATGACATTTTCCGTTACATTGCATTTTAGGTTTATCCCTATTGATACAAAGTACTTTTGAAATATATTCATAATTGACAACATACTCTAAAACCGGAAGAATCGGCTTTACAAGCATCATAAGTACAATTATGAATATGATTTTTTTCACAGTGCAAAAGTAATATGTTTTTTAAATTCTACAGCGATTAAACACATCAGTTACAAAAGAATATTTTTAGAATTTATTTTTAAAAATCTCTGATTATTTATATGCTTACCCAGAGGAAATACACATTATAATCCTTAGTTGCTTATTCAACAAAAGTCATAAAAACTTATACCTAAGAACACGAAACGAGAAAACTAATTCTCGTTTTAATCGCGATATCAGCATTATTTTAAACTAAATAATATAGGATTAAAAGAAACCATTACCCAAGCCCAATTATTGGTATTGGCGGCATCAGCAACATTTTTTATTCTTTCTAAAGTTTCAGAACCAAACATTTGAGAATATCCCATTGAAGCAACAATATCCTTCTGAATCGTGTAACTGGCAGTAAAATCGAGTTCTGTTCCTAAATAGCTATCCATCTCATTATTGGTAGCATCCAAAACAGTATTCGGCGCATTAAAAACATGTGGCATCAACGTAAACTGCCAGTTATTAGACGTGTAGTTTAACTTTAAATAGGCATCTTGCAATCCCACACTGTTTTGATGATTTCCTACATAAAAATAATCCATGAAACCATTAAAACCATGATTGGTTCCAAAAATCGGGTTAAACGATTTTATGTCGGAACTGTTATCGTTTTGGTTTTTACCCGAAAGATATTCATATCCTAATCCCGCTTTGAATGTATTGGTGACCGCATGCCCAAGGAACGCTCCTGCATACCAGGAGTTAACCTTTTTACCGGCGCTTTTTCCAGTTTGTCCGTAAGCCCCAAAATTAGTATCCCATTTTTTTTCCTTGAAAGAAAAGTAAGTGCCAAAAGTTTGTTTGTAATCTATTTCTAAATTGCCAAGGGATTTTCCAAATTGATATCCGGTATTTAACAGCAGCAAACTCAAATTTAATTTGCTAAACTGGGTATGATACCATGCATATTGCAAGTTTTTGTAGTTCGTCGTGTAAGCGATTTTCGGCTCCAATAAATTTTCTGCATTGGCATTCAAAGCAAAACCTAAATCCAATTGATGATTCTTAGGATGAAATGTAATTACTGCAGCATCATGACTTTGTCCTTGTTGCGCCCAATCGATTTCTCCAAAAATACGCTGATTGTCATACGAAATCACTTGGCGGCCTATACGTGCATTCCATTTGGTATCAAAATCATATTGCGCCCAAGCTTCAAATAAAGCAATTCCGTTTTTATCAACCGATGTTGTTGTCGCCACATCTCCCCAGGTACGAATGTTCTGAAAAGTCAATTTGGTTTTTAATTTTTCTTGCTTGTAATCAAAATTTAATCGGGAACGTTGCGATACAAATGAGGTTGCATTTTCACCGTTTTGTATAATGCTTTTAAAACCGTTTCGGAATTCATAACGCGGTCTCAGTTGCAGATTTACATCCAACTCTTGGGCATAAGTTTCTATGCTTACCATTCCTAAAAATGACAAACCAATTATTTTAAATAGTTTCATGTTTAATTTATTTTTTGCGCTTCCTCAGTAATCTTTTGAATGGTTTGGTCTGAATTGACACCTAAACCTTCTTGCTGATATGCTAATTCGCCGTCAGCATTAAATACAGTTATGATATTGGAATGGGAGAATTCCAACGGCGCTATTTTTTTATAATTCACAGCTAAAACTGCTGCAAATTCTCTTGTGTTTTCTTCTGATGAGCGTAAGAAAACCCATTGTGGGCCGTCCATTTTATTTTCAATGGCAAATGCTTTCAAACGTTTGGGCGTATCTACAGCTGGATCAATACTCACTAAAACCAATGTCACGTTATCCCTTAGATTATTCGGCAATCTTTGTTCAATGTTACGCATGTCAGCCAGTAATCTTGGGCAAGCAGACTTACAAGAAGTGTAAATCATTACCATAACCAGCACTTTTCCTTTCAAATCTTTCATTTCTAGATTTTCACCTTCTTCATTGGTCCATTTTGAAGGAAGATTATAAATGGATAAATCCGAAATCGGTTTGTCTATTGTTTCTACTTTTGATTTATTTACACAGGATTGAAGTGATAAAAGAATTAAAACCAATCCTAAAAAAAGCGTTTTACAAGTATTTTTTTTAATTTTCATTTTTGAAAGATTTACCTGTTCTGATAAGCTGGGGTTATGACTTTTTGATTTCATTTCTGTTGTCATTTGAGTTGATTTTGAATGCTATTTTTTATCTTTCGCACATCGAAAACCGAGGTTTTTAGTAGTAAATCGTGCTTTAAGACTTCCTCGGAAAGCATAACGCATAAAAGCGGCATAATTCATTAAATCTGTTGCGTTGACAGAACCGCTTCCGCAAAATAGATTCCGGTCCGTATCCTTATCTTTTCTGGATTCCCCAGAAAGAAAAACACTGTTGAAATCGGCTGTCCACTCCCAAACTAATCCATGCATATCATAAACGCCCCAATAATTTTTGAAAGTACGACCTACCGGATTTGCATAGGTTTTTGGCTTTTCATACCAAGACAAAATGTAATTATTAAAGTTTTCTTTGGTACGTGCGTCAATTCGTTTCTCATCGGCCATGGCAACATATTCCCATTCGTCCATAGTCGGTAATCGTTTTCCTTGACACTCACAATATTTTTTGGCTGTAAACCAAGAAATATTCGTTACCGGAGCAGTATTTAAATTGGCAGAGCCATAATTAAAATCACTTTCCCAATGAGACAAATAGCTTTTATCGGCAAAAACACCTTTCATTCTGGAGCGACTGTTTTCTGGATATTTCTTTAAAAATTCCAAAAACTGGGCATTGGTCACCGGATAAATGTCAAGTTTAAAAGCTTCAACTTGCACTGGTTTTTTACTTGTAGCTCCATAAAGAGGGACAAAAGTCCCTCTTTCAATAGAAGCCATTTTAACAACTTGAGACGATAGCGATGCTGTAATAAGAAACAAAAATAGTGGCAAAAATTTTTTCAAATTTAACATGGCTAATTTCTTTTAAGTTGTACGAATTATTTTCTTTGGGCTTTTACCATTTCTGGTGTAACCTTGGTTTTATTATTTCCCCAACTGGCGTAAACATACGTCATGGCATCTGCTATCTGTTGATCGCTTAATGCTTGTGCGGGCATGGCGCTATTAAATTTTTTACCATTTACAGTAATCGGTCCCTTTAATCCTTTTACGACTCCTTTTATGGCGCGATTCACATCTTTATTTAAATAATCTGATTTCGCTAAAGGAGGGAAAGCACCCGGAATTCCTTGCCCGGCAGCTTGGTGACAAGCGATACACGTTTTCGCATAAATTCCTTTTCCTTTATCAGCGCTTTGACTGTATCCTTGTAAAGCCAGTCCCATCATTCCGATGCATAAAATATACTTTTTCATTTTATTATAATTAAAGTTAAATACTTATTTCAATTTGGATTAAATCCCATTTTTATTCATGAATATCTTTTACTTTTGGCGCCACTTTTCCTCTCAATGTTTTAACCATTGCCGGCGTTACAACCGTTTTATTATTTCCCCAACTATCGTAGACATAAGTCAGCACACTGGCTACTTCATCGTCGGTCAAATTTTGACTGGTCATAACATTATTGAATTTTTTACCATTTACAGTAACTTCTCCGCTCAGTCCGTGTAAAACCGCATTTATTGCTCTATCAGAATTAGCGTTTAAGAAATCTGATTTGGCTAATGGAGGAAATGCGTTAGGAATTCCTTGCCCTTCTGATTGGTGACAGGCGAGACAGGTTCTTCCGTAAAGTTGTTTCCCTGCTTTTATATGTTCGGCTACAGTTTTTACCGCAACACTTTTAGTTGCCCCTTTTACTTTTGGCATATTTTGTATCGTACCACCCTCCGGTAAATAAATTCCTTCTTGAGTAGTTCCGGAATAGACGTTTTTAGTATCATCTCCTTCTACTTTTAACATTCCTAACGCCCCTTTGTTGAAAGCTCTAAAAATAGAGTGATCTACCAGAATAAATGTACCGGGAACTTCCACTTTAAATTCAACTATTGCAGCGCCACCGGCTGGTATCAAAGTTGTTTGGACATTTTTGTTAATCAAATCCCCACCTTCTACATGAACTTTGTCAAATATTTCACCAATTGCATGAAAAGAAGAGACTAAGTTAGGTCCACCGTTACCCATATAAATACGTACTGTTTCCCCTTTTTTGGCTGTTAATGCTTTATCTCCTGTTAACGCCCCTACTTTTCCATTAAATACAACGTAATCAGGTTGTTCTTTAATCGCTTTATTCATGTCAAATGGTTGAGAGCCTTGTTCTCCATAATTTCCTTTGGTATAAAAATCGCCTTGCATGATGTAGTATTCTTTGTCAACTGGAGGCAAACCACCTTCAGGTTCCACTAAAATCAAACCATACATGCCGTTTGCAATGTGCATTCCCACGGGAGCTGTGGCGCAATGGTAGACATACAAGCCAGGATTCAACGTTTTGAAATTGAATACTTTTTCATGTCCCGGTGCCACTAATGAAGATGTTGCTCCTCCGCCTGGTCCAGTTACCGCATGTAAATCTATATTATGTGGCATTTTATTATCGGGGTGATTTTTCAAATGAAATTCTACCTCATCACCAACCCGAGTTCTTATAAAACTTCCAGGAACTGATCCTCCAAACGTCCAATAGGTATATTTAACACCATCTACCATTTCGCCCTCTTGTTCTTTAATTTCCATGTTCACAACCAATTTCGTAGCGGCACGATCGCCCACTGGTTTAGGAACAAAAGGAGGTGCCGTCAGCTCTGCTGTCTTTTGACCATCTATCGTAATACTTTCATAATATTTTGAGTCTTTTTCCTCATTTTTAGAACAAGAATACAGACCAAGGGCTACAAAAAAAGCAATGGCCAATACCCTATTCTGTTTGTTGAAATTAAATGTAATTTCCATAATAATTTAGGTGTTAAATTAAGCGTGATTTTATAGTGTAAAAATAAAAGATAACTTTATCCTTTATTATGACATTTGTCATGTATTTAACTTTTATTTAAGAATTGTTTCTACAAAATAATACCTAAAACAATTAATCCTAAAACTGAAATTAAACTCACTTTCCAAAAAGCATTTGCCTTTTTAAGTTCCATGAATTTGAAAGAAATCAAGAGAAATTTCACTGCTGATAAGCCTATAATTAAAATAATAGTAAGGCGAGAAACAGACATTGAATTCGAAATCAAAGCGGTCGAAGCCGTCAATAGGATCAGTAACCCATACGTGATAAAAAGTGTTTTTTTCATTTTTTAAAAAATTAAGTAGAGAACAGGAAACAAAAGAAGCCAGATTAAATCGCACATGTGCCAGAAAGCGGCGCAAGCCTCGATGTCTTCAACTCCTGTATCCGATTTTTTTTTCATCATTCCGTAGTTGGTCCAGATTAAAATAACCAAACCCATAATTACATGAATAAGATGAAAAGCGGTTAGCAACCAATAAAAAGTAAAAAAAACATTGGTTTCCGGTGTAATACCAGTTTCAATTTTATGGTAATACTCAACGCTTTTTAGTATTAAAAATAACAGTCCACCAAGCATGGTTAATTTAAAATATAAAGAGGACTTTTTTAAGTTATTCTCTTTAAACTCATGAACAGCATTGGCCATAAAAAAACCACTTGTCAACAAAAAAATAGTATTGATTGCTCCCAAAGTACTGTTGAGTTGCAGCCGTGACTGATGAAACAATTCAGGTTGCTCTTTTCCATAATAAACAAATACCACAAGTGCCATCCCGAAGGTAAGAAGTTCCAGAAAAATAATAATCCACATCAAAATACCTCCTGGAGGGTAGTAGATGTTTTTGTAATCAATTTTGTGTGTGTTCATTTTAATCTGTATTTAAATATAATTTAATCCCAGTCCAACAATCGTTTTTCGCCTTCTATTTTCTTGATATCAGTAATATCCTGTGACATTTCGATAACGCCTTTATAGTTTTTATCATCATCCCTTACCGCGAAATAGCGAATGTAAATAAGACGTTCTTTATAATTAATCCAAAATGAGGATTCGTTTTTTGTTCCTTTTCTAAATTCATCCAGAATTTTAAGAACGGTTCCTACACTTTTTGGTGGATGGCAAAACTTGACTTCACGACCAATAATACCGGCACTTCTTGGAAATACGCGTTCTTCTCCCCGATTATAGAAAATCACTTTGTCGTTTTCATCAACATAAGTCAAATCTAACGGCATCGTTTTAAAAAGTAAATTCACCTGCTCCACCGTCATATATCCTTCATCATAATGAGCCGTATTTTCGAGCGAAAAAGACATTTCTCTTTTGGTAAAATCTTCACTTGGGTGAATGTATTCTTGTTTTGGATAAGGAGCAGGAGCTTCTGGCAGCATCCAGCCAATTTCTTCTTCGCCTTTGCGCATTTCAATCCAGTCGGCTTCAGTAAGCAGTTCTAAGGCATTTGGAAACAAAACCGCTTCTTCCATCTGCATCAATCGGTCGATTCCATTCACCAAAAAGGGAGTATTGATACTAATTTTTTCTGGATTATTCATTTTAAGATAGTACTGAATTAAACGGAATTGCTCTCTTAAATTATCATGAAAGGACCACATTCCCTGAGAAGGACCGTTCCATCCTTTTTTTTCTAAAAACGGAAAAAGCTGATTTTCTTTACGGGCAAATCGTTTCTCAATGGTATGAAGCTGATTGAATATATTAGTATATTTCTGCAAATCATCCTCAGGATTTACAGCGGATAATTCTTCTAAAAGTGCCTGAATAATGTCGTTTTCCTGAAAGTAAATCTGAACCGGATGTCCTTCGGGAAGTATTGTGGTATTTGAAATATCGTTCATTATAGTGTTTATTTTTGATGTTTAATTTTTTCATACAATTGCACCAAGGATCGCAATAATTCGACTGGTGTTGTTAGAATTTGATAGTGATTTTGCCCGAACATTTGCGGCAGATAATATTTTGCCTGAGCTTCAATAGCCAATGCATAGGAATTAATATTCCTGTTGTTGAGTTCCCGAAGTGCTTGTTTAACATCATTGACACCGTACTTTCCTTCGTATTTATCATAATCATTGGGTTTTCCGTCAGAAATCAGGATGACCCATTTATTTTTTGTGTTTCTTTTATCAAGTCTTGCACCGGCGTGACGTAAAGCGGCTCCAATTCTTGTATAACCATTTGGTTCCATCGCTCCAATTTTATGTTTAGCGATGTTCCAGTTTTCATCAAAATCCTTTACCGTTAAATAGGTCGAAAAATTGCGGGTTTTGGAGTAAAAACTGTCAATGGAAAAATCGATATTGAACTCGTTTAAGATTTCTCCAAAAAGAATAGAAACTTCTTTCTCCACATCAATCACTCGATTTCCTGCGGCATATCCATCACTGGAAAGACTGATATCCAAAAGGATTAAAATCGATAAATCCTTCTCTTTTTTCCGATTTGAAATGTATATATTTTCCGAAGGTGTCCGTTTCGAATGAACATCAAAATACAAATCCGTAATGGCATCAATATCAAATTCATCTCCTTGTGTCTGTCGTTTTTGCTGTTGCATTCTATTATTGACATTGGTCAGCATTTTACGCAAACCCAATAAGGTTGAAGCATTTTTTGCAATGGTCTTTTTATAGTAATTAGGATCTGTTTTCTGTTGTGATTTCGGATACACTTTACAGAAATTCTCCTTATAAATACGCTTGCTAAAATCCCATTCGTTATACGTAAGATGGAATCCTTTAGCATCAATTTCGGCACTTTCGGAGATGGAAGTATTCTCAATAAAATCAGATTGATAAACGGAATGTGCCGTATCATCTACCCGAACAGTGTATTTCATATTCAACTCTTCCAATGCTTCCTGATGCTCTTCTAATTCGTCCGAACCATCAAAATCGCGCCACGTTCCATTGAATTCTTCGGCAGTTTCCACTTTTTCGAAATTGTGAAGCAGGACATAATCTTCCTGTTGTTTTTTATCGATCTCAACAGTAATCACTTCTTCTACCGCTTTTGTTTTTAAAGTAGTTAAAGCCTGATTTTCATTTGCTTTTTTAGTTTTATCAGAGAAATTTTCGAGAGTGGAATTGCTGTTTTTTTCTATTTCATTTTGCATCCATTTGCCATACAGCCAAGAAAAATCAGGAGCATTTTTTCCATTTTCCTTTTGAATAAAATGCAGTTTTGTTTCGGTATGAAATTTTTTATCGATAGAATATTCTTCAAACAAAATGGCTAAAATAGCTTCTGATGTTTCAAATGCTTTTTGTTGTGAAAGTGCTAATGGCTGGTCTTTTTCTTCCAAAGTCCAATTCAAATTCAATCGCTGTTGTACGCTCAAGTATAAAATTCTAAAAAGATAAAAAGTAAGGTTATCTTTTTTTGTTGACAATTTGGAAAAAGAAATAGGAAGAAAAAAATTATTATTTTTATATCCTCCTTCTCTTTCGGCAGGGAAAATTTCGATTGGTTTACCAGTCAAAGCACGAGCCAAAATAGTCAATCGAGGTTTTATGTCATTAAGTTTTACAGTTCTTGCAATAATTTCGGGATGTATCTTTTTACTTTTTTTTAAGTGTTTGAATAACTTCCCAACTATATATTCGTCTATTTCGAAACCCATCTTTTCTTAGTGTTCAGTGATCAGTTTTTAGTGATCAGTTATATTAGTGAACCATAATTTAATCGTCAGTGCTCAGTAATAGTATTCATTTTTAGTCTTTATTTATATTTTGATTAAAGTAAAAGCAGCTTTCTCATCAATGAAACACTTATTTAATCATCCATGCGACTGAACATTAAAAAACTGAACACTGACCACTTTTTTCTATATCATCAAATCACACAAATCCTTCAATGCTTCCACCGTTTGTAAATCATCGGTTAACGGTTCTACAATCGCCACATGAACCGACAATCGTTTTGGAAGACCCGAATGAATAATTTTGGCGGCATCCACTAAGAGTCGGGTCGAAACGGTTTCTGTCAGACCCAATTCAGTTAGGTTTCTGATTTTGTTTCCAATGGCTACCAGTTTTTTGGCAACATCAGGATCAACATTCGTTTCTTTTACCAAAATTTCAGTTTCAATTTTCGTTTCCGGATATTCAAAAGAAACGGCAATAAATCGCTGACGAGTTGATGGTTTTAGTTCTTTAAAACCTCTTTGATAACCGGGATTAAAAGAAGCAACCAACATAAAATCGTCATGTGCTTTTACGGTTTCGCCTAATTTGTCTATGAATAATTCCCTTCTGTGATCCGTCAGGGAGTGAATGGCTACAATAACATCTGGTCGCGCTTCGGCGATTTCATCCAAATAAATAATCGCTCCTTCTTTTACGGCAGTGGTCAATGGTCCATCCAGCCAAACTGTTTCGGCACCTTTAATGATAAATCGTCCAATTAAATCCGTTGATGACGTTTCTTCGTGACAACTAATCGTGATGATTTTTTTATCCAAATGATGTGCCATGTATTCCACAAAACGGGATTTTCCTGTTCCAGTTGGTCCTTTCAACAGGAAAGGAATTTTGTTTTTATAGGCGTGTTCAAAGACCTCTTTTTCTTTGCCTACCGCGTGATAATATGGGATATTTACTAACATTTTTATTGTTTTAGAAAAAAACCAGAACACGATAACTATTGTTTTTTCGGAAATGCAATTCTAAAAAACGGTGGTTAAAGCATTCTGGAAATTTTATTTTAAGTATTCCGTTACACAAAAAAGGTTTCAGTTCTAAATCACTGTTTTTCCTTTTTTCTCACTTGTTCCTGTTAGATTTTCAATTATATGACCATCGATTTTATATCCATCTACTTTATGCCCTTGATTGTCTGCTTCAAGAGCTTCATCTGTAGGTCTTCCGTATTTAATAAAATCAAAAATAAATAGACCAATTCCTATTGTAAACATGGTAGCACAAATAAGAAGCACTACAAAATGAATACTGATTTCGCTTTGAACAACCATGAAATCCATTTTCATTTTTCGTTCCATATACACTTGAGCAACTCCTGCAACACCAAAGGCTACCGTCATCCCCAAGATTCCAATATTCGATAACCAAAAAGCCATCATACCTTGTGCGCTTTCGTAACGTTTACGCCCCGTTAAATTGGGTAAAGCATAACTAATCATCGCTAGAACAATCATAGCGTAAGCACCCCAGAATGCATAATGAGCGTGCATTGCAGTTACTAAAGTTCCATGCGTATACAAGTTTGTTTGTGGCAATGTATGTGCAAAACCAAGTAATCCAGCACCTACAAAAGAAACGATAGCTGAACCGATTGTCCAGAATAACGCGATTTTATTTGGATGGCTTTTTTCCCCTTTTCTGTACATATTCACAGCAAATAATGCCATCGCTAAGAAAGCTAAAGGTTCTAAGGCAGAGAAAATACCACCAACGATCAACCAAATTTTATTTACTCCAATGTAGTAGTAGTGATGCCCAGTTCCCAAAACTCCAGAAAGAAACGTAAGACCAACAATTACATACAACCATTTTTCGATAACTTCTCTGTCCACTCCAGTCAACTTAATCAATAAGAAAGATAAAATACCTCCCATAATTAATTCCCAAACACCTTCAACCCACAAGTGAACCACCCACCAACGGAAAAAAGAGTCCATTACCTGGCTGTCAAACCAAATCATTCCGGGTATGTAAAGCAGGGCTGCAAAAAACAATCCCATTGTTAGTACCAAAGCCGTGGTAGTTTGTCGTTTTCCTTTATAAAGTGTACCCAAAATTATGAATAAGAACAACAGTACATTTATGACTACCAAATAGTCTAATTCTCTTGGAATTTCAAGAAATTTTCTTCCTTCCCAATGGTTGAAATGAAAACCAATTATAGTAACAACGCCAACAATAGCTAAGGAAATCAGTTGTACATAAGCCCATTTCACGCTTATTAATTCACGTTGCGCTTCTTCGGGAATAATGTAATATGCCGCACCCATAAAACCGGTTAACAACCATACCACCAACAAATTAGTATGCACCGCTCGTGCCACGTTAAAAGGAATAATTTCATGCAATCCTTGAATTCCTATTCGGTCAAAGCCCATGATAAAGCCATAGACAATTTGCAGCGAGAATAAAAGCATGCACAATGCAAAAAACCAGTAGGCTACTTTCTGTGATTTATATTTCATTTTTAAAAATTTTAATTATTTTCTTTAGCTAAAGGGGAAACGATGCGGTCGAAACCATTTAAATCTAATTTTCCAATCCATTCGAAATAGGCAACCATGGCATTGGCATCCGCTTCATTCATTTTATAAGCCACCATTTTTCGCCCGTTTGGTGCCCAAGGAATTGGCGACATCAAAACCGCTTTGATGTACCCTTCGCCGCGTCGCTCCATTACTTTTGTTAACTCGGGAGCATAATAGCCTCCTTCGCCCATAATAGTATGACAGCCCATACAATTGTTGGTCTCCCAAATTTCTTTTCCTCTCACTACTTCTTTTGTAATCTTACTGTAGTTTGTTTGATCATTCCTTGGCATGAACGAATAAATAGTCAGTCCTATAAAGATTAAAAAGGTGACTAATGTTCCTCCTAAAAAAAATGCTCTTGCCTGTGATTTTGAAAGCATAAGTATTTGTTTTTGTTTGTTAATAAATTTACTCTAATTCTAATAAAAGACAAAAGTGTCTTTTATTTGTTTGTTGCAAATTAATGACTTTAAAAAAAGCTAAAACATGATATAAATCATCTTTTTATTATTTTTTAAATTATAACATTAATATTCATTAAAAATGATTTAAAAAAAATACATACTCCTTATAATTAGTGCTTTATAAACAAAATTAATTTAAAAAATTAATTAAGGATAAATTTGTCTTTTATTAAAAATAATGATTATTTTTGTATAAATAAATTTTAATCGAAAACAGATCTTATGGAAACTTTAGAGAAAATAACAATTGGAGAATACGTTGCAAAAGATTTTAGAACAGCAGCAATATTTTCAAAATACGGAATAGATTTCTGTTGCAAAGGCAATAGAACGATCGAGGAAGCTTGCGAAAAAAAAGGCGTTGATACGGATCAATTAATGGACCAGATAAATACGGTTTTGGCAACCAAAAATGACAGTGCCATTGATTTTAAAACATGGCCTTTGGACTTGTTGGCCGATTACATTGAGAAAACGCATCACCGTTATGTAGAAGAAAAAACGCAAATTTTACTTCCTTTTTTAGACAAACTGTGCAAAGTACATGGTGCAAATCATCCTGAATTATTCGAAATCAATGAACTCTTTATTGGTTGTGCGGGCGAATTAGCGCAACACATGAAAAAAGAAGAACTGATGCTGTTTCCTTTTATCAAAAAAATGGCAAAAGCAGCGCTTAACGAGGAACAAATTGTGAAACCACAATTTGGAACTGTTAAAAACCCAATTGCCATGATGATGCAAGAGCATGAAACCGAAGGCGATCGTTTTGTTAAAATAGCAGCATTAACCAATAATTATACGCCACCGGCCGATGGTTGCAGTACGTTTCGTGTGACTTATGCCATGCTAGCTGATTTTGAGCAGGATTTACACAAACACATTCATTTGGAAAACAACATTTTGTTTCCAAGCGCGATGCTTTTAGAAAAAAAATTCTCCGAACAAGAATAAAATACACTCCAATTCTATAATTTAAAATCATCACGTGCTATGGAAAAATATGTTATCAAAAGAAACGGCGAATACAAACCTTTTGAGCCTTTCAAAATAAAAGACGCAATTGAAAAAAGCTTTCAGAGTGTTTCCATAGCATTTGATGAAATTCTTTTCGAAAAAATTATTCAGGATTTACAATCCAAAGAAACCTGGGCCGTTGAGGAAATTCAGGATTTAATCGAAAAAAACCTTTTTGAAAAACAATATTTCGAAGTCATGCGTTCCTTTCTGTTGTTTAGACATACTCGCAAATTGCAACGCGAACATGTGAATGGGTTAAACGAGGACACCACTTATGTTGACAGCAAGCAAACCATCGAAGAATACATTGAACAAACGGATTGGCGCATTAATGCTAATGCCAATACCTCGTACTCTAATGCGGGATTGGTCAACAATGTTGCCGGAAAAATAATTGCCAATTATTGGCTCGACAAGGTATACACAAAAGAAGAGGGTTATGCGCATCGCAATGGCGATATTCATATTCACGATTTAGATTGTTTGACCGGATATTGCGCCGGTTGGAGCCTGCGGGTGCTGCTCAACGATGGTTTTAATGGCGTTCGCGGACGCGTGGAAAGCAAAGCGCCTTCGCATTTCAGAGAAGCTTTGGGACAAATGGCAAATTTCCTTGGGATTTTACAAAGCGAATGGGCCGGAGCGCAAGCCTTCAGTTCGTTTGATACCTATTTGGCGCCTTATGTTTTCAAAGATGATTTGTCTTTTGAGGATGTCTTGAAAGCCGTTCGCAGTTTTGTTTACAATTTGAATGTTCCGGCGCGTTGGGGACAATCGCCTTTCACAAATATTACTTTGGACTGGGTTGTTCCCGATGATTTGAAAACCCAAATTCCAACGAAAAATGATTTTCATTTTTTCGAAAATAATTTTGATTATGATCTCTTATTGCGAGCCAGGGAAAGAGGTGTTACAAAAGTAACCGAATTGCGTTACGAGCATTTTCAAAAGGAAATGAACCTCATCAACAAAGCGTATTACACCGTAATGACCGAAGGCGACGCTAACGGACAGCCGTTCACCTTCCCTATTCCAACAGTAAACATTACCGAAGAATTTGATTGGGATGGCGAAAATACAGATTTGCTTTTTGAAAACACAGCCAAAATCGGTTCATCCTATTTCCAGAACTTCATTGGAAGTCAATATATTTTGGATGAAAATGGCAATAAAACAGAAAACGAAAACGCGTATAAACCCAATGCCGTTCGCAGCATGTGCTGTCGTTTACAACTCGATTTAAGAGAACTGTTAAAACGTGGAAACGGACTTTTTGGAAGTGCGGAAATGACTGGAAGCATTGGTGTCGTGACCATTAATATGGCGCGTTTGGGTTATTTATTCAAAGGAAACAAACAAGAATTATTCAAACAATTAGATCGGTTATTATATATTTCTAAATCTACTTTGGAGAAAAAAAGAGTGTTTATCCAAGAAATGTACGATCGTGGTTTGTATCCGTACACCAAACGGTATTTACAACATTTCAGAAATCATTTTTCGACTATTGGTGTAAACGGAATGAACGAAATGATTGCAAATTTTACCGGAAATCAAGATGCTATTACTTCATCGTCAGGAATCGAATTTGCATCAGAAATCTTGGAACATATTCGGAATCGAATGAAAGAATTCCAAGAAGAAACCGGGAATTTATACAATTTGGAAGCCACTCCGGCTGAAGGTACCACCTACCGATTTGCCAAGGAAGACAAAAAACGTTTTCCAAACATTATACAAGCAGGACAGGGCGACAATATTTATTACACCAACAGTTCCCAGATTCCGGTAGATCACACCGAAGACCCTTTTGAAGCGTTGTTTTTGCAAGATGAATTGCAATGTAAATATACCGGTGGAACGGTTTTACATTTGTATATGAGTGAAAAAATCAGTTCGCCAGAAGCCTGCAAACAATTTGTAAAGAAAGTAATATCTAATTTTAAATTGCCTTACATCACCGTTACGCCAGTGTTTAGTGTGTGTCCGGTTCATGGGTATTTGAATGGCGAGCACGAATATTGCCCAAAATGCGATGACGCTTTACTTGAAGAAAAAAGTTTAAAGTTGAGTAACTCAGGGCAAGCGTTTTAAAATAAATTGATGTTTAAACCACATAGAAACATAGTGTTTATTCCTGTAAAAATAAATTTTGACGGTGATAAGAGTTTACTATAGGAAAAAAAGCATTTGCTTTTTTCTATGTCACCTAAATTTCGACTGTTCGGAACCGATTTAAATCAAAAATTAAATTCTATGTTTCTATGTGGTTCAGATATTTAATGCGTTTGACCTGTTGAGAAACCAACTTGAAATTTATAGCATATGACTTTTTTGACTTTATACAATTTTAACTTTAAACCTTTAAAAATATGAAAACAGAAACCAACCCGATTTTAGAACAAAACCAACATTTGAGAACCAAATGTTTAGTGTACACAAGAGTAATGGGTTATCACAGACCCGTAGAAAGTTTCAATATTGGAAAAAAAGGAGAACACAAACAGCGAACTCATTTTAGTGAAGGAAAATGTTAGTAACCCCATTTTCAGCATAACGCCTTTCACTTTATTAGATTATGCGCATAAATCAGCTTGCATTCTTTGGTTTGCAGGCTGTAATATGCGTTGTTTGTATTGCTACAATCCTGAAATTGTGCTTGGAAAAGGAACAATTTCATTCGAAAAAGCACTCACTTTTCTTCATTTCAGAAAAAATTTGCTGGACGCGGTGGTTTTTAGCGGAGGAGAATGTTTATTGCATAAAAACAGCATTCAACTTATAACCGAAATTAAAAAAATGGGCTTTTTAGTAAAAATTGACACCAATGGATCACGACCTGAAATTTTGCAACAATTACTTGAAAATCAATTGATCGATTATGTGGCGCTGGATTTTAAAGCCATGCCCGCTCATTTTGAAAAAATAACGCAGTCCAATCTTTTTCTGCCTTTTGAAAAATCGTTGCGTTTATTAGTAGAAAGTGGGCTTCCGTTTGAAGTTCGCACCACGGTACATTCAGATTTGACAGATACGAATCACATGCAAGCGATGATACAGTATTTAGAGCAGCAAAACTATCAGGGAAATTATTACATACAGCATTTTGTAAATGGAGCGAATACGTTAGAAAAACTGGGCTATTCTGTTAGGGAATTGGAAAAGGAACATCTTTCTACCGGACGCATTAAAGTACATTTTAGAGGTTGATTCTAAAGTAAAGTTGCTGACAAAAGCGTATCTTTAAAAATAAATAAAATTTTACATGAACCATCATTTTTTGTTAATTATCCATCTTTTAAGTGCTACAGTTTGGGTGGGCGGCCATTTGTTGCTGGTCTTTGGTCATTTGCCACAAGCCCTTAAAGAGAAAGACCCGAGCATTATTTTAAATTACGAAAAAAAGTATGAGCCTGCAGGAATGACAGCATTGGTTTTACTGGTCGTTACCGGAATTTTAATGGCGTACAAATATGGCGTTAGTATCGATTATTGGTTCCAATTTGCCACTCCTGTTGAGAAAGTAATTTCAACAAAATTACTTTTATTGTTTTTGACTGTAGCCTTCGCCTTGAGCGCACAGTTTAGGGTAATTCCCAAACTTAAAAATAATCCAGACAAGTTGCCTGAAATGGCTTTTCACATACTATCCGTTACGACAATTGGTGTATTGATGCTCATTTTTGGCTCTTACATCCGTTTTGGCGGGTTTTAAATTTATACCTTATGATGTCAAATAAACCATTAAAAAGAGCTCCGGAATTACAACCTTTAAGTCACGATCATCACCATGGCTTGCAATTGTGTTGGAAAATACGAACGGGTTTTTCAAAGCAAATTGAACCCGATCGCATCAAAAAATATTCACATTGGTTTTACAAAACACATTTAAAACCGCATTTCGAATTGGAAGAAAAGTACGTCTTTCCTATTTTAAATGCAGAAAATGACCTTGTAAAACGATCGTTGACGGAACATCGTCGTTTGAAACGCTTATTCAAGCAAACTACCAATGTAGAAAAGTCTTTAGTACTCATTGAGGAAGAATTGGAAGCACACATTCGTTTTGAGGAACGCATTTTATTTGTTGAAATTCAAAAAATAGCCACCCAAGACCAATTGGCTAAAATTAAAGAAATTCATACTGAAGAATCTTTTACAGAGAATAACGATGATCCTTTTTGGATTTAAAAAAATAGCCAACCCAAAAAATAAAGGATATTCAAAAGGAATAGCAAGTATTTCTCTAAATTTGTAAAAAAACAACTATGTTTTCTAAAACCTGTGAATACGGAATTCGGGCCACCATTTTTATAGCATCCGAATCCTATCAAAATAATAGAGTTGGGCTTAGAGATATTGCAAAAAAAATAGATTCTCCCGAGGCTTTTACTGCCAAAATTTTACAGATATTATCCAAGGCTAATATCATCCGTTCTATAAAAGGTGTTGGTGGCGGATTTGAAATCCCAAAAGAAACCATGAGCCAAATAAAACTATCCCAAATTGTAACGTCATTAGATGGAGATCGCGTTTTTACCGGTTGCGGTTTAGGATTAAGTCACTGCTCCGAAGATCACCCTTGTCCGGTTCACGATAAATTCAAGTCTATCAAAAATGAATTGGCTTTCATGCTCGAAAACACCAACCTGGAAGAATTAGCAATGGGAATAAAATCAGGGGATACTTTTTTGCGGTATTAACCAAAAGTATTTTTTTTATAAAAATGTTTAGTAAGCTTGGAAGTTTTAGGCTTAATTTAAATCTCAAATTACTTGTAAAACAGAAATAGTATCTACCATTAGTTCTCGAAACTTAAAGAATTGAAAGATGAAAAACAGAAATTTATTCCTTCACTATTTTGGTGTTTTCATATTGATAGTTGGAGTGATTTTTAATGTTTTAATGTTTGTCGGAAATGCATGGCCAACTTACATTTATGTTCTTTTTTGCTTGATTGGAATTTTACAAATCATTATATCAAATGCATCAAAAAAAATAGCAATTACTTGGCAAATATTCTACATAATAATTCCATTTGTTCTAATGTATTTTTACTTTCATTTTATCAATTAACAGTATAAATAATAAAAAGACTTTTTATAGGCACGAATCATAAATCCCGATGTCACGGATTTGAAAGCGCGGATTTGCGATCCGTGTCCGCAAACATCAGCCACAACAACAAATAATTAAAGTTATTATTTTTATACTTTTAAAATAAAAAAGCTCTTTACTGGCAAATCAAAAACCAGCTCCGTAAAAGTTCCCCTCTAAATAGTTTTCTCGTTAAGGCTGCAAATTTCTCTGACTTTGCGCAATTTAATGAACCCACACTATCAAAATTACGCTTATAAACTTTCCGTTTTTTAAAATCAAAACCTAACATTTATCATATTTTCTGATTTTTTTAGCATGTAGCTTTGGTAAAAAAAGTAATCATGCAATTCTGGAAAAAAATCACCCCAACAGAAAGGCAAATTCGCATTCAAAAAGCATTAGGCGAGAATGTGAATTTCTCTCATGATGCCTCTTTGGGGTATCCTGCATCCAAGTTAGATGGAAAAGTATTCAATGAAGAAGCTCAATTTCTAAAAGATGCGCCCATTTTACAAACCTATGTTGCCAATCCCAATCATATTGGCTGCCATACTTTTGGCACTTCTGAAAAAGCTTTTAGAGGAACACAGGAAATAGAACGGGAGGTTTTGAATGTGCTTGCCGTTGATGTTTTTAAAGCTGAACCCAATTCCTTTGACGGTTATATTGCTCCTGGTGGCACCGAAGCGAATATCCAGGCCATTTGGATGTATCGCAACTATTTCATGAACAAACTGAATTCCAGTCTGTCCGAAATTGCTATAATAGCTTCAGAAGATACCCACTATTCCATTCCGAAAGCGGCCAATGTATTGATGCTGGATTGGTTAAAAATTCCTGTTGATTTTGAAAATCGCACTATTGACATATTCGCGCTAGAAAATAGCATTATCAACGCTAAAAAACGAGGGAAAAAATATTTTATCGTAGTTGCTAATATGGGAACGACGATGTTTGGTGCGATTGACAACCCGAATGATTATATTGAAATCCTCGAAAAACACGACTTAAAATACAAATTACATATTGATGCCGCTTATGGTGGTTTTGTATATCCGTTTAGCAATAAAGCATCCGAAATCAACTTTGAAAACCCAAAAATCAGTTCCATAACCATCGATGCGCACAAAATGCTTCAGGCTCCTTATGGAACAGGAGTTTTTATTTGCCGAAAAGGATTAATCGAAAATGTTTTGACAAAAGAAGCTGAATATGTCGAAGGAATGGATTTGACGCTCTGCGGTAGCCGGTCCGGTGCAAATGCCGTAGCGGTCTGGATGATTTTATTTACGTATGGCCCTTTTGGATGGTGTGAAAAAATTCGGATTTTACAAATGAGAACAGAGTGGTTGTGTGAACAGTTGGATGCATTACACGTGAACTATTTCAGAGAACCTTTTATGAATATTGCAACCATTCAAGCCGAATATATTACACCAGAATTGGTGAAAAAATTCGATTTGGTTCCCCAAAAACACGACGGAAATAATCAATGGTACAAAATTGTTATTATGGATCATGTCGAAATAGACCATTTGATGGCTTTTACAACAGACTTAAAAACTGCACTTCAACAGCAAAACGAAATTGTTCTAGTGTAATGAACTATAAAATCTACTTCCTAAATTTGAAGTGGAAATTCATGACAAATGATGTTTTTTTTTTAAAACTTAACTAATGAAAAATCTTAAAGAGCGCATATTGGAATTGAAAAAAGAGAAAAATGCGGTTATTTTAGCCCATTACTATCAAGAAGCCGATATTCAGGATATTGCGGATTATGTGGGTGACAGCTTGGGATTATCACAAGAAGCCATGAAAGTGGATGCCGATATTATCCTTTTTGCCGGCGTACATTTTATGGCCGAAACTGCCAAAATATTAAACCCGACAAAGAAAGTAATTCTGCCCGATTTGAAAGCAGGTTGCTCATTGGCAGAATCGTGTCCACCGGATTTATTTAAAAAATTCATTGATGAACATCCCGATCATATTGTCATCACTTACGTGAATTGTTCTGCCGAAATTAAAGCGTTGAGTGATATTGTATGTACCTCATCAAATGCTTTAAAAATAGTGGAATCCATTCCCAAAGAAACGCCCATTATTTTTGCCCCGGATAAGAATTTAGGAAAATACATCATCAGCAAAACAGGAAGAGACATGCTGCTATGGGACGGTTCCTGTGTGGTACATGAAGCTTTTTCGCTAGATAAATTAATCGAAGTCCATAAACAATATCCTGCTGCGACGATAATTGCACATCCAGAATCGGAAACACATATTCTGCAAACAGCAAGCTATATTGGTTCAACAGCCGGGATGATTAACTATGTAAAAACAAATCCGAACAATCAATTTATTGTGGCTACCGAAGCGGGAATTTTACACAAAATGCAACAGGAAGTCCCGCATAAAATATTGATTCCGGCTCCTTCAAAAGAAGATAATACCTGCGCTTGTAGTGAATGCGGTTATATGAAAATGAATACATTACAAAAAGTATATGATTGCTTGCTTTATGAAAGCCCTGAAATTGATGTCCCTGAAAATATTAGAAAAAAAGCCTTAGTTCCTATTGAACGAATGCTTGAATTATCAAAATAATGATTGCTACAAATTACTTAATCATTGGTTCTGGCGTGGCAGGATTAACTTTTGCTATAAAAATTGCAGAACGATTTCCTGATAGAAAAATCACGATAATTACCAAGTCGAACGAAGATGAATCCAATACAAAATATGCGCAAGGCGGGATTGCCATTGTTACTGACGAAACCGAGGATTCCTATCAAAAACACATTGACGACACCCTCATTTGCGGAGACGGTTTGTGTGATCTTGATGTCGTCAAAATGGTCGTCACCGAAGGCCCGAAACGATTGAAAGAACTCATAACGTGGGGTGCCAAATTTGATAAAACGGCAAAAGGAAGTTTTGATTTAGGCAAAGAAGGCGGCCATTCACGCAACAGAGTGGTACATCATAAAGACCAAACGGGTTATGAAATTGAGCGTGCCATTTTAGAGCAAGTGCATCAAAAAGAAAACATAACCGTTCTGAACCATTATTTTGCACTTGATTTGATAACCCAAAATAATTGTTGTTTTGGCGCTTATGCATTGCATGAAAAAACAAAAGAAGTTATCACATTCCAATCTGATTTTACAGTGCTGGCCACAGGTGGAATAGGCCATCTTTACGGTCATACGACCAATCCGGTTATAGCTACCGGAGATGGTATCGCCATGGCTTTTCGTGCAAATGCTGCCATCAAAGACATGGAGTTTATTCAATTTCATCCTACCGCTTTATATGATGCTTCAGCAGGGTCTAAATTTTTAATTTCGGAAGCAGTTCGCGGTTTTGGAGCGTATTTGCGTACTCAAAAAGGACTTCGGTTTATGCTGAATTATGATGAAAGAGGAGAATTAGCGTCCAGAGATATCGTTTCGCAAAGCATTGATTTGGAACTAAAAAAATCAGGAGATGATTGCGTTTATTTAGATTGTAGCTATCTGGACTTAGACGCTTTTATCAAGCACTTTCCCATGATTTATGAGCGTTGCAAAAGCATTGGGATTGATATAGCAAAAGACTGGATTCCCGTTGTTCCCGCACAGCATTATTTGTGTGGCGGAATTACAGTCGATAAAAACGGGAAAACATCAATAGAAAATTTATTTGCCTGTGGCGAATGTTCCCGAACCGGCTTGCATGGTGCCAATAGATTAGCCTCCAATTCCTTATTGGAAGCGCTCGTATATTCCGACAAAATTTATGCTTATTTGTCCCATGTTTCTATTGAAAATAGTCCATTTAATGGGATCATTTCAAATTGGAAATCCGCTGAAAAACCTGAAATTAATTCGGATTATTTGGCTAAAAGGAAGGCCCAATTACAGCTTTTGATGCGTCAGAATGCAGGAATTGTGCGAAATGAATTGGATTTACCGAAAGCGAAAGAACAGCTTTTACATTGGAAAAATGAAATGGAAGAAATTAGTAAAACCCATCAAATTAGTGTCGCGCTGTACGAATTACTAAACATGATTACAATTGGGGATTTAATTGTGCAGCACTCCATTGAACGGAAGGATAACCGTGGTGGTTTTATGAAAATCAATGCTTTATAAGAAATATAGAAATCATTTTTTCAACTCTAAAAAGCAGAAACATTCTAAAAAATTATTCCAAACTAAGAGCCTTTTTAAATTTTAAATAGGCTAATAAAAATAAAAAAATCGGCTTGAAAATTAGTCAAGCCGATTTTTTATTATGCCAATTTTAATTCTGGAATCTCAAAAGCAATCAGTTCGTTTATATAAATATCGAATTGATTGAAAATCTCATTTTTAGTGCTTTCGAAAAAAGGAGTTGTTGAAAATAAATCTTCATAATATCCGATTCCTAGTAGCAAATTATTTTTGAACGAATTCCATTTCTTAATTTGTCCCACAGTGATTTCTTCCGTAACCGCTGAGATTTCATTTTTCAGATAATCCAAATACATTTTTAACTCTTTCACAAATAGATTTGGTCGATTGGTAACCGTCAACACCGATGCGTTTCCATAAATATGCTGCACCATTTTCGAGAGTGAAACTTCTTTATCAAAATAAGCCATATTGGGTCCAGGGCAAATGATTACACCCTGCGCCTGACCTTTTATTTCAATGTCATTTTCAAGATACGAAGCATTGGCTAAACCCACACAAAGACAGGCTTTCTCCGTAATACTAGTTTTCTTTTTTTCGAAAACTTCAGCAGTTAAAATATCTTTTTCAAGCAGCAATTCATCCAGTTTCAAGTCTTGGTATTTCTTCGAAGACGTACAAATTCCTTTCGCATCATATTCCTTACTTAACGCCAAAAATCGTTTTGGACACGAACTTCCTGCTTTGCTTTCCTCTATTCGTTTCAATTTCAATTTTTCATTTGTCGTTCCACGCAATGTGTTGAAAGGAACTCCCAAAGGCGAAATATGGCTTAAATACAAATCATTTTCTTTGGCTCCCGCCAATAATGATCTCGTGTGTTTATCTACCGATGTGGCTTCAGGTACCAATAAAAACGGTGAACCCCAACCAACAGAATCCACATCATAATGGTCCAATAGAAAATCGTGTTCCTCAGCAGTGCCTACGCCGCCTTGAACCGTGATTTTTAAATCCAAAGGCTTTTCTGGAACATGCATTTCTTTTTGTCCCAACGCTTTCACCATCAACTCATGTGCAGATTGAATCAATTGCTCTTTTTTCTGTTTGAATTCTTCTAGAATCGGTCCTAATAAAAAGCCATCGGTTGCAAAAGCGTGTCCGCCACAATTCAGTCCGGATTCGATTCGATATTCAGAAACCCAAAGTCCTTTTTTAGCTAAAAAATTTCCTTGAATCATCGCCGAACGAAAGTCACTCACTTTCAGCGTAATTTTCTTCTTCAGAGAGTTATTCGAATCAGGGAAGAAAGCCGAAAAACTTTCGAAATAACTGTATAATCTTGGATTCATCCCTGCCGATAAAACTACCGAAGATTCTAATGTACTGTTGACAAACCCACGAAGCGCAGCATGTGCATCATTAAAAATAATTGGCAACTGTTCATCTTTGATAAAATTTTCCTTATCCAATTTGGTCATAATATTGACATCAATTTCGCCCGGATAAAGATTCTTCTCCAGATAATTTTTGATATTTTCTTTGAAAGCAAAACCGTCCTCCAACAAGTTTTGCAAGCCTACTTTAATCTCTGATTTGTTGGGCAGCATAGCGATGTAATTTTCCAAAGCTATTTTACTTTCCGCTAATTCCGTTTTGAAATTATCGAATTTTTCCTTTACGATTTTGTCTACCAGATTCAGATAAGAAGTAATGCGTTCTGCGCGATAATCATGTATTTTTTGGGTAATTTCCTGGTAAGGCAAATCAAATTTTTTGCTGTAAAAAGCATTCATTTTTTCGATAAGTTCATCGTCCATAATTGAAATCACAGACGAAATTCCATACTTCGCAACTCGTACCGGACTATCAATCGTATACGCAAGTCCCATCACCGGGATATGAAATGTATGGAGTGGTTTAAATGTTGTCATGCTAAATGATTTAAATAAATAAACCACAAAAGTCGAGAAAACAAACCGCATAAAAACTGATAAATATCATGCGATACAATACATTCTTGCAATACCTTAGCCATTCTGGATACTATTCAAAATTATTTTAAATTCAATAAATTTTACAGTTTCCTATTATTTTTTTTGTTAATTTTATAAAAGCTTTACTGACACAAAACGAAAATAATCAACACATTATCTGTAAAATAGAACATTCCTAATTTCTCTTTAATTATGCAAATTGACATAGACTTACTTTTTTCCTGGGGTGCTGTTGCTAAAAAATACAAAAAAAACGAAGTCGTTTTCAATGAAGATGAAGTGGCTCATTTTTATTATCAGATTATTGATGGAAGCGTGAGAATGTTTAACTCAAATGACGAAGGAAAAGAGTTTACACAAGGACTTTTTTGTAAAGGAGAGAGTTTTGGTGAACCTCCATTATTTATTGACCAACCGTATCCGTCAAAAGCAGTTTGCATTCAGGATTGTACTATCATGAAGTTATCAAAAGATAAATTTTTAAAAATTCTTGATGAATATCCTTTGATTCAAAAATCATTTCTGATTTTACTTGCCAATAAAATTCACTCAAAATCCAATACTTCAAAAGAGATTATCAACCAGAAACCGGAGTTTCGAATTCTTGCCTTTTTGAACACACACAAAAGAAAATCAGAATGTAAGGGAAGTAGAGTATTAATTCCATACACGCGACAGGAAATTGCAAATTTTACCGGTTTGAGAGTCGAAACGGTGATTCGGGTTTTTTCAAAAATGAATGAGTGCAACAAAGTTGACATTATCAATCACAAAATATTTTATTAAAAAAAAATGAAATTAAACATCCAATTTTGGCTTAAATTTTCCTTGATAAATCTTTGTATAGTTGCCGCTCTTGGCGTTTTAATGCGTTATAAAATTGGTTTTGAATTTCCATATTTCAATCAAAAAAACATATTACATTCCCATTCCCATTTTGCATTTTCAGGATGGATCACCCACACTTTGATGACATTGATGGTGTATTATCTTCAAAACAAAAACGCAGACTTTTATGTAAACAAATACCGAAAAATACTCATAGCCAATCTAATTTGTTCTTACGGGATGCTAATTTTCTTTATTTTTCAGGGATATGGAATGATTTCCATATTTTTCTCAACGGCATCGATTTTGGTTTCCTATATTTTTGGCTATTATTACATCAAAGACTTGAGAAAAATCGATGCTGATTTTGCTGCGATAAACTGGTTTAAGGCCGCCTTATTTTTTAATATTATTTCCTCTTTCGGGACTTTTTACTTGGCGTATATGATGGCCAGTAAAAATGTCATTCAGGATTTGTACTTATCATCTATCTATTATTTTCTCCATTTTCAATATAACGGTTGGTTTTTCTTTGGTTGTATGGGTTTATTTTTTGGCTTTTTAAATCTAAAAAAATCAGAACATTCCTTTTATGAAACTTCCTATAAGCTGTTTGCTGTTTCTTGTATTCCTGCCTATTTTTTGTCCACACTTTGGTTGGATTTACCCGTTTGGCTTTACGCAATCTCTGTCTTTGCAGCAATAATTCAGGTTTTTACATGGTTTAAACTTCTTGTCATTTTAATGCAAACAAAAAAAGAGTATTTAAAAAATTTCGCTCCTTTGTTACGCTATATTTTACTTTTTTCCTGTTTGGCATTAAGCATAAAATTCATTCTGCAATTGGGTTCAACAATACCATCATTGAGCCAGCTTGCTTTTGGTTTCAGGCCAATTGTAATCGCCTATTTACACTTGGTTTTATTGGCGGTAATCACATTGTTCCTGTTGTTTTATATCTATGCCAGCCATTTGATTTTCATTAGTAAAAAGATAAAAATTGGCTTGGTTCTATTTTCCATTGGTGTTCTATTAAACGAGTTGGTTCTCGCCATTCAAGGTCTTGCATCGTTCACTTATACTATTATTCCGTATGTGAATGAAGTTCTTTTCGTTGTCGCCTTACTTTTGCTTTTAGGAATAGGATTTACTACTTATTTTTCCATCAAAAAAGTTAAAAACAATCCGCCTTTATGATTGAACGCATATAATAAACAATTGATAATGAAGTACTTTGCTGTATAAAACCAAAGTAACCTTTATTATGAAAAAATCAATTCAATTAGTAGCTGTAGTTTGTTTCTTTACCATTTTTGGTTGTAAACAATATAGCGAAGCTCCATCTGAAACAACAACAGAAAACACAGCAACCCAAGGTCTTGGACAGTCTGCCGTGGTTGACGAAGCTTCTAATCCAAATATCGTTCAGACAGCTTCCGGAAGCAAAGATCACTCCACACTTGTAACAGCCGTAAAAGCAGCAGGATTAGTGGATGTATTGAGCAATGCCGGACCGTTTACCGTTTTTGCACCAACAAATGCTGCCTTTGATAAACTCCCAAAGGGAACCGTTGAAGGATTATTGAAACCCGAGAAAAAAGATGATTTGAAAAACATATTAGAGTATCATACTTACGTAGGAAATCTAAAAACAGAGTACATGCAAGACGGTCAGGAATATGAACAAGTGAATGCCGGAAAAATAAAAATCACCAAAGTAGGTGATAAAGTATTTGTAAACGGCTCAGAAATAATCGCTTCTATCCCAACATCAAACGGAATTATACATGTAATAAATGATGTTTTACTTCCGAAATAATATTATTAATTCATTTTGCCAGATTGAAAAAAGCGTAAACTTAAGTAGTTTACGCTTTTTTTATGCTTTTCATCCTATGGTTTTGTACATCAATACTGCCGAAATATTCATGGCTCTTTGTTTGATTTCTTCTGCTTTTTCTCCTGTGAATAACTCATCAACAGTTTCATTGAACAAGGCATTCCAATGGTGGAAATGAGCTTCTTTCATTTCGCTTTTTTGATGCAACTCTTTGTGCTTAGTCATCGGATTTCCTGTATAATTTCCTTTTGAAAACATAATATTTTCCCAGAAATCATACATTTTAGGCAAGTGATCTTCCCAATTCACCTTGGCAATGTCCGTAAAAAAATAACCGATTTTAGTATCTGTTTTTATTTTACCATAAAAAGTGTTTATCAGTTTCTCAATGTCGTTTTTGTTCTTAATATCTGTTTTCATTTCTAGATTTTTTAGCCTTTAAACAATAAACACAAACTGTCTTCCAAAGCTTCTACGGAATGCAAAACTGCTACCTGAATTTCTTGTTCGTCATAAAGAAAGAGTTCGTTTTGTTGATTCTCCTCTTTATAAATCACATTTCCTTTTATCACTAATAATTTAGCAGGAACATCCGTTTTATGCTCCTTAAGAATCATTCCTTTTTTGAAAGCAATTACCATTACTTTACTGCAAGAAGTATTTTGAACCACTTGCGCCACTGGATTAGCAGCATTTTCTAGTTTTTGAAGTATCTCTTTAAACATTATAAATCTTTGTTTTTAAATTTAATTAATGAAATGAAAAATGGGATTATAATCCACAAACACAGCAACGAGAAAGAAAGCAGCAATCCCAAAGATGTCCCGAAAAAATCTTTGAAAATTGCTCCGGTATATCCCATCATCGCCGAAACATCCAGATGCAACAAGATTTGAATTCTCGCTAAATCTATTGGACTGAACGCAGTAACAACAATCATTGCTTTTTCAATTGGATAATCCGAAAATTGAAACAACAAATACAAAATTATACCATCAAAAAGCAGTGCAAAATACAACCAGCCCATGATGGCAATCCCTATTCCTTTTGCTTTGTCTCTGGTCAGTATCGAACTTAAAAATGCCAAAGCCACGAAGACCAACGTAATCATACAACCTATAACGAGCATCATAATACCTACGCTATCCGGCGCATTGATTAATAGCGGAATTCCGGCACCAATAAAAAAGGCTAAAACCATTGCTAACGAAAGTCCGAGAAACAGACTCAACCAAATTTTCTTGCGTTTAATGGGCTGGCTTAATAAAAGCTCAATAAACTCCGTACTGTTGTACAAATAAATTGTGGCAAAAAGAATGGAAACCAACGGAACCGTGAATAAAATTATATTCAAAATCGTAAGCAATCCTTTAGCAGAATTATCTTCAAGCCCAAATGAACTCCATGAAAGAATAGCTAAAATAAGGGTATACGCAAGTATAATATTGTTCTTCAGAATGTCTAGAAAAATAATTTTAATGATTCTGTTCATTGCTTTTGTTTTTTAAGATTTTAGCAATTGCTTTCGATATTCTTTGTTCGTTTGTTGATTCCAATAATTCCGCGATAGTTTGATGAAAATGTACTGTTCCGTCTTGCATGTAAATAATTTGCGTAATCAAATCATCCAATTCGCTCAAAAGATGGGAAGTAATCAAGATTAGTTTTCCCTTTTCTTTTTCTTTTATAATTTTTTCTTTCAATATTTCGGAAGCCAATGGATCTAATCCTGCTGTAGGTTCATCTAAAATCAACACCTCAGGATTAAACAAAAAAGCCAATGTAGCACTTACTTTTTGCGTTGTTCCACCTGAAAGCGTCCGCATTTGTTTGTTAACTATTTTTTCGAGTTCAAATGCATGGACTAAATCCTCATCTAAAACCTGATCCGAATTTCGAATTTTCTTTATCATTTCGATGATTTGCCCTACTGTCATATAATCCGGATAACGACCTATTTGCGGCATGTATCCTATTTGTTCCCGATATTTAAATTCCTTTAAAATTGATTTTTCATTGAATAAAATATCGCCTTTAGAAGGAATAACCATTCCCAAAATACTTTTTATCAAAGTCGTTTTTCCACAACCATTCGGACCAATTAAAGCAATGCATTCTCCTTTAGTAAAGGAAAGATTAATGTTGTTTAAAACCTCTAATTTTCCGAATTTTTTATATATATTTTTTATTTCAATCATAATGGTAATGAATGCATTAGAGGTGAATTGTCTATAAAATTATCTGGAGTTATGCTGGGCAAAACTTTTTCGGATTTATCCAAAAGTGTGATCATGAAACTCCGAAACAACAACATCGCCGAGGGATTATTTTCGACTAAAACCGCAAATAAACTCAACGGATGATACGGCACATCGCCGACACCATTTTTGTCTAAATCATATCCTTCGTACTTATCCCAATAATTGGTATCAAACTTGTTTAAAACTAAACTTCCGTTAGTTCCCATATCAAAAGTATTCCCAATAAAATTATTATGTACGATTTCATTGTCTACACAACTGGCCTGAATTTTCATCGCCCAACCGTTGGCTTCAAATACGTTTTTTTCAACCCGAATCCGATTGGTTCCTTCCATGTGAATTCCAGAAGTGTTTTTAGAAAATTTATTTCCAATGATGTGGCTGTCCGTGATCTCTTTAAGGAATAAGCCATAAGCGCCATCGCCCCAATTTTCTTCGAAATAGTTATTGAACATCTTGACATTTTTGGTAAACATTACCGCAACGCCGGCGCCGTTATTCTTGAAAATGTTGGTAATATACGCGTCGTCATTAGAGAACATAAAATGCAAGCCATAACGAATATTGTTAGTTGAAATATTCCTCCAGATAACGGAATTGGTAACAAATTCAAAATAAATCCCATCCCGATGACCAGAAATGGTGTTAGCGATAATTTGGAGATTCTCACTTTTCCAACAATGAATTCCGTTACCTATTTGCTGTTCTTCTTTGCCATAAGCTACAATTGTATTATTTTTTATCAGGCAGTTTTTACCATTTTGGATGTAAATTCCAAAAAAATTATCATCTAAAATATTGTTCTGTATAACAACATGATTTTTATTGTACACTTTAATTGCGCAGGGATCTTCGAGTGAGGCATACCCTGATTTTATCACTTTGAAACCTTGCACAACCACACTATCTGCTTTAATGGAAAGTACTTCATACTTTTTTTGTCCATCTAAAACCGGATACTCTTTACCCAGAAAAACGATTCTTTTGTCAATAACAATATTGCCTTCGCGATACACACCTTTATGCACTAAAACGGTGTCACCTATTTTAGCCAGATTAATGGCTTTTTTTATTGATCTTATCGGTTTGTTAGCCCCAACTTCAATCACATGAGCATGAAGGAATGAAGAAAAAAACAGAAATAGGTAGAGAATTTTTTTCATTTTTTTTAAAATTAAACCATCAGAATTTAATTAAGAGAACACATTATTCTTAATTCCTTACTGATTTAAAAAACGACTGTTTTATTTTGTAATTACAGCTTCCCAAGTAACTGGTTTTGCTTTTAATTTTATTCCAAATCCCTTTGCTTCATTTTCAGAAGAAAAAGCAATAACGCCGCCTCTCATCGGGCTTTGAATCGTTCCTCCGGAAAGGAAGAAAGCAGTTTCGGCAGGAATTAAAACATTATCTTGGGTATAATCATTCACATAATGAGCGGTCATTTTTGTGTTGGCATTTTCTTTCCCATAATGCATCATACACATGATATCGTCAAATTTGAAAACTCTTCCTTTTTCAGTAATCACTTCGGCCGCATATTTACCATCGGCGATAGTCATTTTACAAAAATCGCACGAATCAACGTTCAATTTAATGGGAACCACTTCCGTTTTGGCGCAGGAAAAAAAAGAAAAAGATAAAAAGACAAACAAAGCTGCCGTTGTATTTGATTTTTTAAATTTATTCAATAGATTAGTTTCTTTGATAACTAATAAAAACAATAAAAATCCTGAAGCGAGTAACATCCATCCACCAATATCCGGAATAGAATACGCTCCAAAATTCAGGAGTTGTTTGTATCCTATTAATGGCGGCTGATACGACATCCCCGGTACTCTAATTGCCGCATTCGGATCCAGATTATGCCCGTATTCATAATTCCATCGGTAAAAATCGACTCCTGCTAATATTCCAAAAAGAATAAATGAAATGAACAAGACATAGAGTCCTTTTTTCTTTGCAATTATCGCAACTGCCAAAGCACAAAATGCAAAAAAACCAATGATGTAAGGCAATACAGTAAACTCTATAAAATCTTCTTTATGCAGGGTTTTCATGCCAATATAATGGTTCAATCCATTAATAATCTCGACATCTCCACCAATTTTATTAGCATGCAACTGCAATACTAAACCTTCGGGATATTGAGGAGCTGACAATTCAATTCTCCACATTGGAACAAAAACAGATGACACTAATAGCACCATCACCAACAAAAGCATCACCTTTGAAAGCGTTGAAATTTTTGGATTATTCATGATTTTTTTATTAAAAAAGGGAACAAACTAAATAATTTGTTCCCTCTTGAATTTGAAGTGATTCTTATTTAGCCGGCATATTTGTTCCTAAGCTAAACGTTAGGGGAACACTACTTCCCGCTGGAGAAACTCTTAGATATCCTGACATTTCCTGATGCAGCGCACTACAAAAATCAGTACAATAGAAAGGAAATATCCCTACTTTTTTCGGTATCCATTTTAAAGTGGCTGTTTCACCTGGCATGATTAACAACTCGGCATTGTCAGCGCCTTTTATAGCAAATCCATGGGGTACATCCCAATCTTGTTCTAAATTAGTGACATGGAAATACACCTCATCCCCTACTTTTACTCCTTCGATATTATCAGAAGCGAAGTGAGAACGTATGGAAGTCATGTAAACATGAACTTGGTTTCCTTGTCTGATAACTTTGGCTTCTTTTTCTCCTTTGGCAACATAAGGGTGATTGTTTTCTTCGATTTTATAAAATTTTAACTGACCATTGTTTCTGATTAAATCAGCGGGAGCAGATTGAGCGTAATGTGGTTCCCCAATAGTTGGATAATCCAACAAAAGCTTCATTTTATCACCACTAATGTCAAATAACTGGGCAGCTTGTGCTAATTCCGGTCCTGTTGGCAAGTATCTGTCTTTGGTGATTTTGTTGTAAACTACCATGTATTTACCGAATGGTTTTTTACTGTCTCCACCAGGAATAGAAAGATGTCCAGGAGAATAATAAACAGGCACTCTGTCTAAAATTTTTAATGATTTAATGTCCCATTTCACCACTTCTGAAGAAACAAAGAAAGTCGTATACGCATTTCCTTTTCCATCAAACTCAGTATGCAACGGTCCTAATCCCGGTTTTTTAACTTCCCCGTACAACGCTGCTTCATATTTGATGACCGGAATACCTTCATATTCGCCATCAAATTGTTTTTTAGCAATCGCATTTTTCATTTTGTCAAAACTAAAAACAGGAATCAAAGCCGCCAATTTTCCACTACCCACAATGTATTCTCCCGTAGGATCAATATCACATCCATGTGGTGATTTTGGACAGGGAATCATGTAGCAAATATCTTTTAATATTTTAGAATCCAATACTAATACTTCCGTTCTCATTTCAGACTTTGCCGTATGCGTTTTTTCATCCCACGTATTGTGTACGTATTTAGCTTTTACCTTTTTTCCTTTTCCGGCTTTAATGTACTCTTCCGCTTTTTTCCAGTTCACAGCCATAATATAATCTTTGTCATTTTGTGAAGCATTCACTTCCAGCAAAGTATTGGCTTGCTCTGTATTATAACAAGAAAAGAAGAACCAACCGTGAGATTTGCCTTTACCGGCATGACTTAAATCGAAATTTACTCCCGGCGCTTCAATTTGGAAAGCAATATCCATCTCACCTGCTTTCCCTACTTTTACAAAACTCAAATAGGCTTTGAAATTTTTTTTGTAAGTATTAATAGGCACATCACCGTTAGCATTATCAGTAGGTACGCTAAATCGGGTTCCAGCTACCACATATTCCGTATTTTCGGTAATAAATGGAGAAGAGTGATTTCCAGCACTGTTCGGTAATTCAATTATTTCAACTGTTTTGAACGTTTTCAAATCCACACGGGCAATTCTGGGCGTATTATTGGCATTTGCAAAAATCCAACGACCATCGACCTCACCGTTAGTTTGAGACAATTCCAAATGATGCTGATCGTCCCAAGGCACATAACCGTGAGAGGTATTCAACATTGGTTTTGTTTCTTCACTGTATCCATACCCACTTTGCGGATCTTGAGAAAATATTGGAACTACTCTCAATAATCGTGCACTTGGCAAACCATATACGCTCATTTGTCCGCTAAAACCTCCAGAAACGAAATTATAGAATTCGTCATATTTTCCCGGAGCGACATAGACTTTTTGAGCTGCGTCACCTCCTACGGCATCTGCAGTATCTTTAGGTCTGCAAGAACCAAAAAATGCACTGACCAAGACTATGGAAAGACTTGTTTTTATAAAAATATTGTTCATGTTATTTTGAGTTAAATTATTTTACTCCGTCATTTTTACGCATATATTCCAACAAGTTTCTGGCATCGGTATCCGTCAAAGCTTGATTTGGCATACGAACCAAACAAAGTTCCAGTTGCGCTTGAAGTGCTGGATCTTTATCAATCATTGGATCTGGATTAGTGATAAAGTTCATAATCCATTCTGGTTTTTGTCGCTGAGTAACGCCTTTCCATCCTGGACCAACTAATTTCTCATCGGTCAACTTATGGCAAGAAGAACATTTAACGGATTGTATTTTTTCGCCTTCGGCAGCCATTGCCTCATCCAATTTATCGCCTAGATCTACTGAGGTGTGTTTTCCGATACCTCTGTTTGGATCATACGCAACCGCATCGGTTGGATTTGTTGCAGATTCTTCAGAAGGTGCAGCAGTATCTTTTGAAAAATCATCGTTGGTTTTGGTTTTATCACCACATGAAGTCAACATTACGAATGCAACTACAAAAAAAGTTAATTTGTACATAAATTTGTTTTTAGAATTGTTTAACAAATTTGCGATTAGATTAGCGCATTAATTATGACTGGAATCATACTTAATTCGGTATTTCTTTCCGTTTTTTTAACTGAACTTGGTAAACCAAACGATAAACTTTTGTTAACGATTAAACTTTTTAAACCTATCCTTGTCTTATATCCATAAAACTTAAAACAACACAAATTGAAAAAATTATTTATCGCTGCATTATTAGCTGTCGGAATGACAAGCTTTGCACAAGAAAGAAAAGTAGTTACAGAAAGACCTCCAAAGGAGCAAATGTCATTGGAGCAAAGAAACCAATTGCAATTAAAAAAGATGACTTTGGAATTAGATTTGAATGCTTCTCAGCAAAAAGAAATGAGTACAGTTATTGCTGAACAAAGTACCAAAAGAGATGCTAGAATGGCGGAGAGAAAAGCGAGCAAAGATTCGGCTAAAAAACAACTTACTGCTGCCGAGCTTTTTGTTAAGAAAAATCAAATGTTAGACGAGCAAATTGTGATGAAAGAAAGAATGAAAAAAATTCTTTCAGCTGACCAATACAAAAAATGGGAGGACATTAAAGGGAAAAGACATCACGCAATGAAAAAAAGAATGGTGCACCATAAAGACGGAAAACCAGCAAGAATGATTGATAAAAAATAATCTGTCCACTTGCAATATTTCATCTTATTTTATAAAAAAGCCCCAAAATTGGGGCTTTTTTGCGTTTAAAATGTTTTCGAAACTTTATCTATCGCTCGGATGGTAAAATCTAAATCCTCATACGTTAACGCATCAGTAATAAACCACGTTTCATAAGCGGAAGGCGCGATATAAATTCCTTCCTGCAACAATCCGTGGAAGAATTTCTTGAACGTTTCGTTATCTCCTTTTGCTGCTGTATGAAAATCAACCACCGGAGCAGCATCAAAATGAACCGAAATCATTGAGCCAATGCTGTTGATTGTAAATGTAACGTTATTTGCTTTCAACACTTTATCAATCCCTGCAGCCAAATACGCTGTTTTCTCTTCTAATCTTTGAAAAATAGCACGATCACTATCTAATGCTTGTAACATCGCTAATCCTGCAGCCATTGCCAACGGATTTCCAGACAATGTTCCTGCTTGGTAAACGGGACCGATCGGAGACAAATAATTCATGATTTCCGCACGAGCGGCAAAAGCACCAACAGGCAATCCTCCACCGATTACTTTGCCGAAGCAAACGATATCAGCCGCTATATTAAACAATTCCTGAACCCCACCAGCGGCGAGTCTGAAACCGGTCATTACCTCATCAAAAATCAATAGAATTCCGTTATCGGTACACAATTGGCGTAGGCCTTCCAAAAAGCCTTTGTTAGGCGGTATACAACCCATATTGCCCGCAACAGGTTCTACGATTATGGCAGCAATTTCATTTTTATTTGCTTCGATTAAAGTAGCTACGTTTTCTAAATCATTGTATTGTGCCAGCAAAGTATCCTTGGCCGTTCCTGCAGTTACTCCCGGACTATTTGGTGAACCAAAAGTAATTGCTCCGCTTCCCGCCTGTATTAAGAACGAATCCGAATGACCGTGATAACAGCCTGCAAATTTTATTATTTTATCTCTTTTGGTAAAACCGCGAGCCAATCTTACAGCACTCATACAGGCTTCGGTACCAGAGTTTACAAATCTGATTTTATCGATATTTGGGACCATCGACACAGCCAAAGCTGCAATTTGTGTTTCCAATTCTGTAGGCATTCCAAACGAGGTTCCTAACTTCGCTTTCTCAATCACAGCTTGTACAACTGGTTCGTAAGCATGTCCTAAAATCATTGGTCCCCATGAATTGATATAGTCAATCAAACGGTTTCCGTCTTCATCGTACAAATATGCGCCTTTGGCACTTTTTACAAAAATTGGCGTTCCGCCTACTGCTTTAAATGCTCTTACCGGCGAGTTCACGCCTCCTGGAATTACTTTTTCTGCCTCAGCAAAAAGCTGACTACTTCTGTGATATAACATTTAAAATTTGGATTTTATATTTGATACATTTCAAAGAATAAAACTATTGGTAAATTTCCAACTGTTGTCCAATTGAAAGCGCATTCTCTACCAGATTGTTTTTTTCTTTTAACTCTTTTATCTCTAAATTAAATCTTTTTGAAATAGAATATAGCGTGTCTCCTTTTTGCACCACGTATGAAATCAGATTCTTATCTCTATTTATTTTTGAATTTTTTGGTTCAATTTTCAAGTCTTCAATCATTTGATTGGATTTCAAAACATAATCCACCTCTAAAACCTGATCATCATATTGATGCAATTTGTATCGTTGGATATATGATATTAGCTTATCCGGGTATTTTGGGTCCGTTGCATAACCGGCTGCTTTAAGTCCTCTCGCCCAAGCTTTATAGTCGCCTTTTGAGCAATCAAATAATTTAGAATACCGACTTCTGCCAGTTAAAAACAGTGCGTGATCTTTGTAAGACTCGGATACATTATCGTACTTCCTAAAGCATTCCTGAGCAGCATCGTCATCGTGTTTTACACTTTCGCCGGTCCAGCCTTCATGGCATTTTATACCAAAGTGATTATTAGCGGTTACTGCTAAATCTCCCCTTCCCGCACCAGATTCCAATATTCCCTGAGCTAAAACAATACTTGCAGGAATACCATAAACTTTCATGTTATCCATTGCAATATCTTTAAATTTAGTAATATAATTAGCCACAACATCGCTGCTAACCACTGTTTGTGAAGTGGATACAATTACTTCCGTTACCTGATTTGTGTATACTTGTTTGGGTGGATTTGTTGTAATCGGCTGTTTTACAGGCACCTTTAAAACTGATGCTTTTGTACCGATTGTCTTTTTAACTTTACGAACTATTTCCGTTTTTGGTTTTAACGGCGCTTTTTTTGTTGTTGTAATAACTGGTTTTGTGGCATTACAGCCTACCATCGTTATCGTTGTAAAAATTAGTAGGATTTTTTTAAACATAGATATCTAGTGTTGGTAATTGTTTGTTTTTTAATTTCATATTCATTCCTTGAATTCCCTGAATTCCACCAGTGTGAATAAGTAAAATTTTTGATTTTGCAGGAAAATAATTCTTTTTTATCAAATCTATAACGCCAAAAACCATCTTTCCAGTATAAATTGGATCTAAAGGAATTTGATTTTCTAGATAAAAGTGATTGATAAACACAATTAATTCTTCATTAACTTTCGCGTATCCACCAAAATGATAGTCCGTTACTAACTCCCAATTGTCATTTTGGACAAAATTACGAATTTCCCCTTTTAAAAAATCACCTTTTAAAGCAGGAAATCCTAAAACTTTTTGGTGCGGTAAAACACTGTTAATAATTCCCGAAATAGTTCCGCCAGTCCCTATTGAACAACAGATGTAATCAAAATCAGCATCTTCCGGAGTTAGAATTTCCTCACATCCTTTGATGGCTAAATCATTAGTTCCGCCTTCTGGAATGCAATAAAAACGTCCAAATTTTTGTTTTAAGTTTTCCAAAAAAGAACCTTCACTTTTTAAGCGGTAATCTTCTCTTGAAATAAATTCCAATTGCATGCCACAATTTTGCGCAAATAATAAAGTGGGATTTTCAGAAACTTTACCCGATAATTCATCTCCGCGAATAATCCCGATAGTTTTAAATCCTTTTTCATTTCCGGCAAAAGCTACCGCGGCAATGTGATTCGAAAAAGCTCCTCCAAAAGTCAACAGCGTTTCTTGATTTTCTACTTTCGCCTGAAGCAAATTATACTTCAATTTTCTAAACTTATTACCCGAAACAAATGGATGGATCAAATCTTCCCTTTTGATTTGCACTGAAATAAAGTTCGGAAACACCGTAATTAACTTTTGATTCAAACTGTTTTATTTTTTACAAAGATAAAATTAATCTATTATAAAAAGTGCAACCTCCATGGATTGCATTTCTGTGTTTCTCATTTCTGAATTTTAGTTTTTAATAATCACTTTTTTACCAACCGCTAATTTGTCTTTCGTGGTCAATTTTACAATGTAAATTCCATCCCCTAAACCTGAAGTTGAAAATTTGTATGAAGTATCCACCCCTAAATCTTTTTTAACAAAAATTAATTTACCCGCTACATCGTATAAACCGCAGGTCTCAAGATCCATCAATAAAGGATTATCTATTGTTAAATTTTTCGTTAAATTATTTTGAAAAATCATAAAATTCTCGGTGGCTGCATCTTCAACGCCCAGAGTACTGTTATTTTTGAAGGTAATTTCGAACTGAGTATTGTTCTCTCCCGCCGGCAAATCTAATTCATGAAAGTCATTTTTAATATCATAAAATAAATCTTTTACTTTGTCGTGCAAATAAACCGTATTTACTTCCTTAAAGTTAACTATTTCTTTTACTGTAATTTTATAATTAGCGGCTCTATCGTTTCTAAAACCAATGGATATTTTTTTATCAATGTCAAAATTCATGGCATTAATAACAAAATCTGCGCCTTCTAAAACAAAGTAAACATCTGCTGGCGTGCTATCACTCGAAGACATGGCATCCATACCACGATCAATTCCATCAGTCGCTTCAGGAATTAAGGTCAAAGCCAATTGCCGCACTCCTTGATTGTTCATCAACGTATTGAATTTTATTTGTGGAGTGGGTGCTAAACTTACTGTTGTATAGTCAAATCCTGATACAGATTGTGTTTTAGCCATGTAACCAGTATTGTTTTTTGGTGTAGTAATATTCCCCGCCAACTTGGCTAATGAACTGTTTAATTCTTCTTTGACAAATACTCGATAACTGTTTTTCATTTGAACAAAACCGTTTGCGACACCATCGATTAAGAAACCTTGACCTATTGGCGAAAAACGTCTTTCATAATTTTTTCCTGACGCTCCTGCTGCTCCCTCATTTCCAGAACCATCATACGAATAAAAAGTTGCAGGAACATAAACTCCTGCGCTTCCCAAAGTACCTGGAGCAAAAGCACCATAACCACCTTTATAATCCGCTATAAAGTGAGAATTAACTGTGGGATCTTGCTCCCAAAAATAAGCAATCCCGGTACAATTTGTTTCGCCAATTAAAAAGGCGGATAAGTCAATTGCTGATGGATATGGATTTCCTGTCAAAGTAAATTGCTCAATTGCAACGGATATTGCAATAACGCCATCATTCGGTTTTCCTCTAAAATCGTAGCGCTGTTTACTTCCCGGATTGTTGTGAACCCCATTTACTGTTGTAGCATTAGTTCCCGAAGTTCCTTTCATTGTAAATCCTTCTCCAGCATTCAAACTGGAACTAGATCCTACCTGAATCCAACTGGAGTAATTTGATGAAATGGTTAATTTATTTATCCAATATGGGGCTATCGACAAAGGACTCGCTGCACCATTGTAATTATTCATTGGTAATATTGATGGCTCATTAAAGGTAATCAAACTGGCAACATCTTTAAGTTGGGTCACTCCAAAAGGAGAATTTCCCTGAGTAATATTCGTTGCTCCCACTGGAGAACACCAGTAATTATATTGAAAATTATTAGTTGTTCCTTCCTGAAAAACAGATAAACTACCCAATCCTTTATTTGTACCGATGGAAGTTAATCCTTGCAAAAGCTGTCCATTTTCCCTCAAATAAAAATTGCTGGTAGCTGCATTTAGTTCTAACTGTTGGTTGATAAAAACAACTTCGTTACTGGCAAAAATATAACTATTAGGGCTTATATACATCTGGGCACTGACATTGTTCTGAATTAAAATTCCAGTCACAATAAGCAGTGATTTTTTAAGTATTTTTGAGTGCATAAACATATGAATTAAGTTAATTTATAAATATTATTTATTATTTTAACACGGTATGGCATTAAATTAAATCAAAGAGTTTCACGACTTAAAATGAAACTATTAAGCTTAAAAATTAATTATTTGTAGTCTTTTTATTTATTTATATTTATAAAAGGATGTAATGATTAATATTTTCATATAAAATTACAAAAAAAAGACAATAGGAAAGAGCAATATTACCGACAAAAAGTATAAAAAATCGTTTAAATACATCTTTTTAAATATATATTGTATAATTTCTTACATAATTAAATTTACAAGAAAGGTGAAATAATGACAAAGCACAGTAAAAAAAATTTCAACAAAAAAAGAGTTAATTGATGGAGATTGATACTTTTTAAGGCGTAAAAAGTCCTAGCGAAAAGAAATCAGAATGACAACTAAAAGCAAACTGTAAAAATCTTAATGCAGTATAATTTGTTTTTAAATAAACACTATTTTTCCAAAAACAAATAGTTACAAAAACTAAAAAAAGGTCTCTTTTTTAAATATTCTAAATTAGATTCATTTACATAAGCTTCCCTTTCAAAACTAATGTTTCTGTACGCTAAGTCAGCATTTTTATATTGAGCTAAACGAACAAGATATTCTGTCAAATAGAAAACAAAAAAAGGAATTATTATAAGTTCCATTTGTTGTCGAAGATGGATTTTTTCATGATTTAAAAAAACCATATTTTCTTTATCCGCACTATTTTTTATAAATACAAAAGGAAATACGGCCAATCCATGATAGCCCTTGGGAATTAAATGTTTAGTAACAATTAGAAACATTGTGTGCTCAGATTATAAATGTAAACGTATTATTTAGCAAATTACTAAAATTAAATTGAAAAGTTGAAATATTATCAGGCAATTTAATTATCCTAAAAAAATTAATATTCATATATAGAACAATTATTTAAGGATAATAAGACCAATGAAATTTCTAAAAAATACAAAATTTAATAAAATTTATTTTAAATTTTATTCTTAACAAAAATGAATTTCATAAAAAAATTAACTAAAAAAAACACTTTTACCGGATAAATAGTCCTTTTTGGCGATAATTTTATTTGAAATGTTAAAATTTTAATATATTTTTGCTTCCAAAATTAAAATTCTATGAAAAAAATTACTCTTATAACTTTTTTTTTTATCTCGTTATGTTACCAATTCTCTGCCGCACAATCTATCAATAATTGGAAGGTTAAAAATAGTTCTGAATTATCAAAAACAGTTTCCAAACCTGACCGAAAAATTATTCCAAACAAATACAAAGTATTTTCCTTAGATTTTAAATCTTTGAAAACAAACTTTAAATCTGCATCCAAAAGAGGCCAAAATAATAAATTAGCGACAACTTTACTTTTAGATTTTCCGCTTGAAAATGGAACAACTGAAAGTTTCCTAATAGAAAAAACTAGTGTTTTACATCCAGACCTAGAAGCTAAATACCCAGAAATTCAATCCTTTTATGGTGTAAGCAAAAAAAATCCATTAAATAAAATTCATATCAGCATATCTCCTGAGGGTTTTACAGGAGTTATTACTGGTGAAAAAACTATTTACATCGATCCTTATTCAAAAAACGATGTAAACGATTACATTGTTTATGACAGAACCGATTATGAAAGAGGTCCAGATGATTCCTTTGTTTGTAATGCTATAATAGATGAAACAATAAATAATACAAAATTATCTTCTAATGCTAAAATATCTTCCGCTACAGATGGAAATCTAAGAACCTACAGACTTGCATTAGCCTGTACATCAGCATACTCTTTATATTACGGCAATACTATCGCACAGGTTTTGGCCGCAATGAACACCACAATTACTCGTGTAAATAGTATTTTTAGAAGAGATTTATCGGTTGTTTTTCAAATTGTGGCCAGTAATGACAGATTGATCTATATCAATGGTTTCAATAAAGACGCATCTCCAGATCCCGATCCTTATGATAACTACGATGGCTCTCAAATGCTTGGCTCAAACACAACAAATATTACTGGATTAATCACCGTTGGGACATACGATATTGGGCACGTTTTTAGTACAGGTGGTGGCGGAATTGCGGGAACTGGTCCATGTACAGCAGCATCAAAAGGACGTGGTGTAACAGGTATTGTAACCCCTCAATTCGACCCTTTCGATATTGATTATGTATGCCATGAAATAGGACACCAGTTTGGCGCTGGACATACATATTACAATGCTTGTTTTGCTGCCACGAAGGTTCCTGCAACTGATGAAGATTATGAACCGGGAAGTGCCTCTACTATAATGGGTTATGCTGGAATTTGCGCTCCAAATGTACAAGGGAATAGCGATGCTTACTTTCATGCCAGAAGTATTGAACAAATGACAACGGCAATTGCCGGACACACATGCGTAACTGGAACTTCTTCAGGAAATGCTGCTCCTATAGTGGCTGTACCAACAGCTCACACCATTCCAAAATCAACTCCATTTATTTTAACAGGAAGTGCAAATGATACAAATACAGTTGATGCCTTGACTTATACTTGGGAACAATACGACAAGGACGATGGTGGGATACAGCCTCCTACATCAACAAATACTTTAGGACCAGTTTTTAGATCGCTAATGCCTACTAGTGACCCTTCACGAACTTTTCCAAATTTGGCAGCAGTTATAAGCAACACAACTCCAACTTGGGAAGTATTACCGAATGTTGCCAGAACTTTAAATTTTAGATTAACTGTCAGAGATAATAGTCCGCTGGGCGGAAGAACTGATTTCAAAGCCGTAGCAATAACCGTTGGAACTGCAGGTCCATTTTTAGTAGCAACTCCAAACACTGGAAGCGAAATTTGGTATGTTGGTGAAACAAAGGCAGTAACCTGGAATGTAGCAAGTACAAATACAGCAACTTATTCAACAACTGTGAATATTAAACTGTCTACTGATGGCGGTTACACATATCCTATCACTTTAGCTTCAGCAGTGGCAAATAATGGAACCGCGAATATAATAGTTCCAAACAATATTGGAAAATTAAATAGAATTAAAGTGGAGGCTGCTGCCAATATTTTCTTCGATATATCCAATGCTAATTTTGAAATTAAATCCGGCAAGTTTGAAATGGTTTCAGCGGCAAGCACCCAATCTGTATGTAAACCTGCAAATGCCGTTTACACAATTAATTACACTCCTGCTCCTGCATTTTCAGAAACTACAACATTTAGTGCTGGTGGTGCTCCAGCAGGATCTACAATAACCTTCTCACCGACAACCAGAAGTATTTCAGGTACTTTTACGATGACTGTTTCAAATACAAGTGGAGTAGCGGCAGGAAATTATCCAATAACCATAAAAGGAATTTCGACAACTGCAAATGTTGACTTCCCTGTTTTATTAAATGTTTTTGACAATACAATTGGAAACGTAACGCTTGCAAGTCCTTCAAATGGGGCAACAAATCAACAAACATCTTCTTTATTACAATGGAATTCTTTAACAAGTGCTTCCTCCTATTTAGTTCAAATTTCTACCAGTCCAACTTTTTCAACCATTACAGAATCGGCAACCGTTACAGGAACATCATATCAAACGACATTATTAGCACAAGGAACGATAAATTACTGGCGAGTAAAACCAACAAATTCTTGTACAAGTGGTTCCTTTTCTGAGGTATATGTATTTCAAATCGCAAATGATTTATGTAAAACCTACACTAATGTAACTTTTGAACCAAATGCAGTTTGGGAAATTGGTACTACTAATGCGGTTAACGCAAAAATCACTGTTCCAGATAATATAATTATTAGCAAAGTGAGTTTTTATATGAAGGGCACACACGCCGCACTAAGTGATCTTAAAATGCAATTTAGTGGACCAACTGGAATTTTTGCCGAAATTTATAATAGAGATTGTAACGCTGCAAACTTTGACGTAACATTTGATGACAGTGGAATTGCGCTTCCTGTACCATGTTCTGTTACCCTTTCAGGTGTAAAACAAGCCAGCCAATCTTTATCAAAATTTAATGGTTCAAGTTCACTTGGAACTTGGACTTTATTAGCAACCGATAGGGTTGCAGCAACATCTGGAGGAACTTTTAGTTTATTTAATGTTATCATTTGCGGAAAACTGCAAATAATAAATAACATTACCGTTGCCAATAATGCCCTAACCCTTTCACAAGGGGCAACTGCTACACTTTCTCTTGCAAAATTAGCAGCAACACAGCCTACTGCTACAACGGCACAATTAATATATACTATTACCCAATTGCCAGTAAATGGTACTTTAAAATTAAATAACATAGCTATGGCTGTTGGAGGTATTTTTACCCAAGCAGACATCAACAATAACTTGTTGAGCTACACTAACAATGGAATAAATTCAAATCCAGATAGTTTTAAATTTAGTGTCAACGGGGTAAATCTAGCTCTTTTGGGTGGACAAACTTACAACATTAATGTTTGTGGCGCTCCCATACCTAACATCACTACCCTAACAAATGTAATAGCACAATGCTCGGCTACTGCGTCTGTGCCCACAGCCACAAGCAATTGTTACGGATCAATTTCTGGAACTACACCTACCGTTTTCCCTATTACTGCGCAAGGCACAACTATCATTACTTGGACATATAATGATGGAAACGGAAATATAACAACTCAAGAACAAACGGTAGTTCTAGATGATACTAACGCACCCACAGTTCCCGTCCTAGCAAATATAACTGGTCAATGTGCGGTAACTCCAGTAAGCCCTACAACAACTGATGCGTGTAGAGGGACAATTACAGGAACCACCATAACAACTTTTCCTATCACTACATCTGGAACAACGGTAATAACTTGGAAGTTTAGCGATGGAAACGGGCAATCTGTGACTGCCAATCAAAATGTCATTATTAGTTCTACTACTTGGAACGGCACTTTATGGAGTGATGGTTTACCGACCGCCTCTTCAGGCGTAATCATATCAGCTGATTATACCGCCATTACTAATTTTTCTGCTTGTAGTTTGACTGTAAATAATAACGCTGTAGTACTTGTAAAAAGTGGCTTTAATTTAGATATTTATGGAGATGTAACGGTAAGTCCAGGTGCTTCTCTAACCTTTGAAAATAACACCAACTTAATTCAAATTAAAAACACAAATACTAACTCAGGAAGTATCAAAATCAATAGGCAGAGTTCTCCTTTAATGAGACAGGATTACATAATGTGGGCTTCTCCAGTAGCTACACAGCAATTACAATCTTTCTCTCCATTGACTTTGTCAACTCGTTTTTATACCTATAATCCATTAACTGACCTCTATGTAAGTGTAGCTAATCCTGCTACAACTAACTTTGAATTAGGAAAGGGTTATTTAATTCGTCTACCAAATACGCATCCTACCACTGCAACTATATGGGAAGGGCAATTTCAAGGAGTTCCAAATAATGGGAATTATAATCTCCCTGTATCTATTAACAAGTACAATGCAATAGGAAACCCATATCCTTCAACTCTAAATGCTAATACCTTTATAACAGCAAATGGAATTACGGAAGCCTTATATTTTTGGAGAAAAACAAACAACACCTTGACTTCTTCTTACGCCACCTACACAACCGCGGGAGGAACGGCTAATGCGGGAGGATCAAGTAGTATTGTTCCCAATGGAATCATTCAGATAGGCCAAGGTTTTATTGCAAAAGCTACCTCTTCCTCTATTTCGTTTACTAATGCAATGCGGTTGGCCAATACCAACAATCAGTTTTTTAAAACCAAATCGGCAGAAAGAAATAGAATTTGGTTAAACCTTTCCAAAGAAACTATTCCTGTAAACCAGATGATGCTTGCATACATGACTGATGCCACCTCAGGGATTGATGCCGCAATCGATGGCAGATACATTAACGACAATCCAATTGCTTTAAATTCCTTAATTGAAAACGAGGAATTTGTTATCCAGGGAAAAGGCTTACCTTTTTCAGATACCGATATCGTTCCGCTTTCCTTTAAAACTAACACAAGCGGAAGTTACTCCATCGCTTTAGACCAAGTTGATGGATTATTTGCAAACAATCAAAATATCTTTTTAAATGATCAATTAACAGGTATCGTTACCGATTTGAAAAAAAGCAGTTACTCTTTTTCATCAAACGAAGGCACATTTAACGATCGTTTTAGGTTGACTTACAAAACCAGTGAATCATTAGGTATTGAAATTCCGGTATTTGATGCTAACTCAATACTAATTTATAATCAAAAAGGAGTTTTACATATTAATTCCGGAACAACTGAAATGAAAACAATAAGACTATTTGATCTTCGTGGAAGATTACTTGTTGAACAAAATGAAGTGAATGCCAAATCAACTTCTATTAAAGATTTTGGAGGAGCGCACCAAACAGTGCTAGTACAGATAACATCGAATCAAAACAAAATAGTAACAAAAAAAATAGTTTATTAGGTAGTTTAACTTGTTTCAACAAACCACATCATTAGTCAATAAAATATAATCAATGAAAAATACCTTACTAAAATTTTACATTACCAGTTTTTGTTTACTAACTAACTTCATTATGTTTGCTGCGCCCGGTGATGATTCAGATAGTGGAAATTTAGAAGGTAATGACGCGCCGGCTGCACCAATAAATGGAAAATTAATCCTTCTGGCAATTGCCGGGACTGTTTATGCCTTTTACACTTTTAGAAAATACAGAAAACATCAAACAGTCTAATTAACAAGTCAAATTTTACCAGGTGTATTTTAAAAATTAAAAATAAAGGCTTTAATCAAAATCACATTTACCGTTTTGATTAGAGCCTTTTAACATAAGGGTAAAAATAATTCAAGTTTTCGCAAGATTTATATTTTTTGAGTTCCATTTTTAAAATCATCGTTTAAATGATACATAAAATCTTACATTAACAGAGAACAAAAACAGTATCTGAAACTCTTTTTCATGAGCTAATTAGCAAGTTCCTAAGCATTAATTATTTTAGCTAAAACAACGTCCCTAAAAGACAAATTTTTATCACTATTTTAATGAAATTACCTAATAATTTCAATATCATCGATAAAATGCATAAAAAATCAGATAAACTGCATAAAATAATGTAAACATTTATAGCTAAACATGTGATTTCGTAAGAAAAATTAATTAATTTTGCCGCACAAATACCACAAAAAAAATGGATAAACATTACTTTACCAAAATTACAACTTGCCTCAAATTTTCAACGAATCATAATGTCAATAATGACTCCATTATTTCAAGAAATCAGCAATCTAATAGCTGCCCAATAAGTTTATTTTTGGAATTATCCGGAATTCTTTTTTCAAAAGGTAGTAAGGTAAAATCTATTTTTTATACAAAAACCAGGTTACTTACGCTTGCTTTTCTTTTTGTCAGCTTTTTAGGCTTTGCACAATCAACACAAACTTTTAACAATCCTGCAAATAATGGTCTTGCCGCTAACGTGTTTACAGTTCCAGCCGGAGTGACAAGCATCGATATCGAAGCTTGGGGTGCCGGTGGTGCCGGTGGTGGCGCTGCAGGAACTAATTCTTCCGGAGGTGGTGGTGCTGGTGGTGGTTATGCAAAAAAAACTTCTTTTATTGTAGTTCCAGGTGCAACGTATAATGTAACCGTGGGAGCAGGAGGTGTAGGCACCAGATATTCTATTGTGCCTGGCGCAGCATCATTATTATCTAGTGGAGCTACGACTCACTTATTAGCTGTTGGAGGTAACGGTGCTGCCCACGCTGCTAACAATAACACTTACACGATTGGTGCAACTGCAGGTACTAGCGGAAACACCGGATTTTCCGCTGCTTTTAGTTATTACGGAGGAAAAGGTGGAGATGGAGTAACACTTAATGGTTTTGCTGGTGGTGGTGGTGGTGGCTCGAGTGCGGGCAAAGATTCTAATGGAAACGGAGGAATTAACCAAACTGGAGGAGCTGCCGTTATCGGCGGAGGCAAAGGAGCCGATGGATCAGATGTAAGTGGAAATGGCGCAAATGGACTAATCCCAGGAGGCGGGGGAGCAGGAGCAAATGCACTTACAACAACAGACCAAACCGGAGGCAGCGGAGCAAATGGCCGGGTAATCATATCATGGCCATGCCCTATTTTTAGCTTAACTTCTACGACTATAGCGAGTCCTTCATGTTCCACTTTTCCAGCTACCGTCAATGTTAATGGTACTGCAGTAGGATTACCTGTTGGGAGCTATACTGTAACTTATAACCTAAGCGGAGCTAACACAGGGACTGGAAGCAAAGCAACTATAGTTGTAAGCACCGCCGGAACTGGCTCTTTTTCTACTAATTCTTTAACAAATGTAGGATCAACTACCATAACCATTACAAACCTTGCAAAGCTTACTTGTAACAATGCCATAATCCTCAACAATACAGCGAATACGATTATTGCAGCAACGCCTTCAATAAGTTCGGCACCCGATGTTTCAAGAACGGGGAATGGAAGTGTTACTCTCGTTGCAGCATCGGCTACTGGTGGTGCAAATTTTTCTTGGTATGCCACAATGACAGGAGGAACAGCTTTGTCTACAGCGGCTAGTTACAACACGCCAACCCTCACAACGACAACAACTTATTACGTTGAGGTGTCAAAAAGTTCCTGTAATTCAAGCCCTAGATTTGAAGTTGATGCAATTATAAACAACCCTGAAATTGCAGTTTCCGGGAACGGTACTTCTATTTCTGATGATGATATAACTCCAAGCACAGCTGATTTTACTAATGTAGGAACTACAAATCTTCTAGTTGAATTAACAAGAACTTACACCATAAATAATTTAGGCGCTGCTCCATTAAATTTAACGAGCATCATTATTGGCGGAACAAATGCCTCAGAATTTGTGGTAACTAACCCACCTACCTCTATTGCAGCTCAATCTAGCGCCACTTTTACCATTACCTTCAAACCCACAATTACAGGAGCACGAAATGCAACACTAACTTTTGATACTGATGACGCAGATGAAAACCCTTTTAATTTTAGTATATCAGGTACCGCTACCCCGGGTTTAACCCCCGAAATTAATTTAAGAGCAACTAATGATATACCGGACGGAGCATCATCAGGAAAATCAGTAGACGGCACTGTTATTTATGGAACTGATTTTGGTGCTCCATTAATAAACACTGATGTTTTAAAAACATTTACTATTCAAAATACAGGAACTGGAGTATTAACACTTAGCGGAACTCCGATCGTTATGTTAAGTGGAGATGCTGTATTTACCGTTACGGCTCAACCAACTTCAGGTACTATTGCCGCGGGTTCTAGTCTAACATTTCAAGTTAAATTTAACTCTGCAATCACAGGAAATTTTCTGGCAATAGTCAGTATAGCAAACAATGACAATGATGAAAGTATTTATGATTTTGTTATAACAGCAGGCGCTACTGTTGCAGGTAGAGAAATAGATATTCAAGGGAATGATGTAACCATTGTTGATGGAGATACGACCCCAAGTTCTTTAGACCAAACTAATTTTGGAATCACGGATCCAACTACAAAAATAGCAATTCCATTCCAAATCTATAATTATGGTGATGCAGCATTAGGCTTAACAACTGCTGTAAGTATAACGGGTTCAAATGCAACTTTCTTTGCCGCAAGTGCCATACCTGTAAGTTCCTTGCCTGCTGGTATTACCGGAGTAACTAGTTTCGTTATTACATTTAATCCCACTGCTGCAGTAGGAATAAAAACAGCAATAATCACCGTAACAAACACAGATAACGCAGGGGTCCCTAGCGAAACCTCTTATGATTTTGCCGTGTCGGCAGAAATTAAGAACTCAGTTGCTTTGACAGTTGCTCCAGGAGGAGTTACAACTAATCTTAAATATTGGATAAAAGCGGATAGTAATATTGGGAGTGTTGCTGATAATGTCGCCATGTCAACTTGGCAAGAAAACACTACTGGAAGTACTAAAAATGCAATCGCTAAGCTGGGAAAAGAACCTAAATTTTTGCACAACACCACTAACAATGTCAATTTTAATCCCGTTATTTATTTCAATGGAGCGAATGCTATGGCCGGTGGGCAAGGATTTAATAATCTCGATATGTTTATGGTCATTAAGCCAAAAAATACTGTAAACTATCTCTCAAGTCCTATGGATACATATTGTGGAGATGATATCACCGTTAATAAAGGAAGTCAAGATGTAACTGGTTTCGAAATGGGAAATACATCCTCTCGATATGGTGTCGGTCAAGAAGTGCTAGCCTACAACCAAGCCGCCAATACAAGTTACGGTACGGGAGAAATTAGTAACACAAAATCTTATAAAGGAGTAAATATATTTAATCCGAGGTTTAATGGCACAAGAATGAGTATCCTTAATAATGCAAATCTATTGACAACAACTGAAGTCAACACAAGTACCTATAAAAATATTTTAAATTCAAGATATTGGTTGGGCGCCAGTGAGGCTTTTGGTCCCAGTTATAATGGTGATTTTCTTGAAGTAATCAATTACAGTGCTGCAAATACAGCAACAGACAAAGGAAGAATAGAATCTTACCTAGCTATTAAATACGGCATCACATTAGGCATAAACGGAACAAGTGTTGACTATTATAATTCTGGCTCAACAAATACTGCAACAGCAATCTATCCCGCAGGAATTACAGGAGCGTTTTACAATTTTAACATCGCAGGAATTGGCCGCGATGATGTATCGCAATTGTATCAAAAACAATCCAAAACAGAAAACACAGCGGATGATATCACAATAGGATTAGGAAGTATCTACGATAAAAACTCAGATAATCCAAATACTTTTGTTGGAGATAAAAATTATTTAGTTTGGGGAAATAACAATGGTACATTACTAAAAAAACCGGCTGTTGTAGTAAATATTAGTTCTGGAATCGCTGGTTTGACCTCCAATGTAGAATTTATTTCAGTAGGAAGAACTTGGAGAGTAATAGAAACAGGTGGCAATGTTCCTTCCTGCAAAGTTTCACTGCCTTCTACGTTGTTAACCTCAACAATAACTCCTCCAGGAAATTTCTTGATGTTTATATCTAGTACTCCTCAATTTAATCCAACCTCAGAGTACAGAATCATGCGCGTTAACGGTTCAAAATTAGAAACAGACTATGACTTTGACGGAACAAAATACATCACTTTTGGGTATGCTCCAGAACGCACTTTTGAAAGAGCTATAGATTTTGATGGTGTAAACGACTATTTAGATTCCGGAAAAGTACTAGACATAAATAGTTCATTTACGGTTTCAGCATGGATAAAAAGCAGTGCTGTCAACCAAACAATCCTTTCTAAAAGAAACAATCCTTTTACAGCAGGATATGATTTAAGCATCAATGCTTCCGGAAAGGTGGAGATGAGTTGGTACAATGGAATCAAACAATCCATTATATCTTCCATAGTAATGCCGAGCGAAAGATGGCATAATGTATGTGTGGTTTATGACAATGCGACGTTGACCGCTAAATTATATATTGATGGCATTGAAGATGCAAGTAAAATACTGATTAATATTCCACTAAATCCATCACAATCCTTCTTGATCGCAGCTGCTGATGGTGTGACTCCAACATCGTTTTTTGATGGTTCTATAGACGAAGTACGTGTTTGGGACGTTGCTCTTTCGGAAAAACAGTTGCGTTACATAATGAACCAGGAAATTATTAGCAATGGCCTAAACACAAATGGAAGTGTTGTTCTAAACACTATTCCGAACAATGACATCAGCAGCATTCCATGGGCAAATTTAAAAGCCTATTACCCAATGTCTACTTATACCTTTACAAATGCAAAAGATATTTCTAACAACAATTTTACAGCAGCATTACGTAACCTAACAACAGTAAATTTACAAACCGCCCCTTTACCTTACACCTCAAAAGCTGATGGAGCATGGCAAACTACTTCAACTTGGAATAATAGTGTGGTACAAGACCTGCCATATAGTTTATCTATCGTCGATGATTCGCAAACTATTGACTGGAACATCGTAAAAACAACCCATAATATTATCTCCGATGGAGACAAAAAAGTATTGGGTTTATATGTAGATGTCGGAACTACAAGCACACTAAAGGCATCAAACGATTCAAAAATTGAAGTTTCCCATTACTTAAAATTAGACGGAACAATAGATTTAATCGGAAAATCACAATTGGTACAATCCGAAGGTAGCTTTTTAGATCCAACTAGTGCTGGTTCTATTGAAAGAGATCAACAAGGACAAGCTAATAAATACAATTACAACTATTGGAGTTCTCCTGTGGGTACCATTAATACCACTACAAATAATAATAACTTTACTGTAGCTGGCGTTTTAAGAGACGGAACAACTGCAACTCCACAAAGTATAACTTGGGTTTCAGGATATGATGGATCACTATCTCCTTTTAGTTTAGCACGTTATTGGATTTACAAATTTGATAACAAAGCAAATGCCTATGCCAACTGGACTCAGATAGGAGAAACAGGCCTATTAGAAGCCGGTAAAGGATTCACACTTAAAGGAGCTGGAACTTCAGGATTACAAAACCTTAACTTTGTAGGCAAACCAAATAATGGTACAATTGCCAATACCGTGTCCGCAAATCAACTGTTACTTGTAGGCAACCCATACCCTTCAGCACTAGATGCTACTGCTTTCATAACAGATAATAGTGGTTCAATAGACATCACAATACCAACTGCTACTGACGGTGCTTTGTATTTTTGGGAACATTACCCCGGAAATAACACACATAATCTAGGTGGATATCAAGGTGGCTATGGTGTTAGAAATGCAGCCGCTGGCGTTGCACCAAGTTCTGTAGGAGTCGATTTTATTAATACTTCTGGTGTCTCAAATCGAGCATTACCAAATCGATACATCCCTGTTGGGCAAGGTTTCTTTGTTATTGGAAATGCAACGGGAGGAACGGTCACTTTCAAAAACAGCCAACGAGCGTTTGTAAAAGAAGATAATGCAGCATCCCAAATAATATACCGTATTCCAACCCAACCTAAAAAATTAGACCATTGGACAGATAATAGTGACGACCCAGTAGCGAAAGATACGTATAAAAGAGTTCGTTTAGGATTTAACAATTACAATGAAATTTTTCACAGACAGGTAGTTGTTGCCTTTATGGATGACAAAGCAAATGGAGAGATAAATGAAGGATATGACGCCGAGAATATAGACGATGTTGATAACGACATGTATCTGATTAATTCAGAAAAAAAGTTGATGATAGAAGGCGAAGGGTATTTTGATGAAACTAGTTCATACCCTATTGGTGTACGATCGGACTCGATAGGAAAAATTTCTTTTGTTTTAGATGACTTAGAAAATTTTGATGACAATCAAAAGGTTTTCATTTATGATAAATCAGATGAAACCTATCATAACATAAAAGATACCTTGTACGAAGTGGAACTTCCAAAAGGAACTTTCAACGATCGTTTCTACCTTCGTTTCACTGATAAAACGTTGGGATCGGATAGCTTTAATTTATCTAAGTCTGATGGCGTAATTGTGGTAGTAAATCAAAACGTTACCGTTCAGTCTTCAAACCAGCTGATAAAAAATATTGTCGTATACGATTTGTTGGGAAGAAAAATAGATGGTTATAAAAAAGTAAATGCTAAAAAATATACATTAAGCCATTTAAACAAAACAACAGCCGGCTTAATTGTGAAAATCACTTTAGATAATGACACTGTAGTTTCCAAAAAAATAATATACTAATTAACAAGAATTCTGTAAAAACCACTCCTAACCGAGTGGTTTTTTTTTGAAAAAAAAGTTAAAAAAATTCCTGGCAATTCATTGATTTTATTCGTTCAAAAAAATAGAAAGGGATTCATTCTAACTTCCCTTATAAAATTTCTAAATTTGTTTCGCTAAGATAATTCTGTTTTAAGGAACAGCTCAATAGTTTGAGTGAATCGTATAAAATGAAATATTGAAAATAATTTTCACAAAAGAATATCCCATAACATGATTGACGAGAAGAATGCAAATAAATTAATTGAAGGTGAAGATTTCTATTTTACACCCGAAGGCTACAAATGCTTTACAGAAAAACACCATTTAAAAAGAGGGTATTGCTGTAAAAGCAGCTGTCGCCATTGTCCGTATGGTTTTGATAAAAATACAGGAACCAATAAAAAGTAAGCGGTGTTCAGTCGAAGTGGTGAGTTTCATTGAGTGAATAAAACACATTTACAGCAACACAAAATACATCCATAAAATGACTTTTCAAGAACAAATACAACAAGGAATTCCATCGGATTTACCTAAACCAAGGACATACGAAACAGAAATCAATCACGCACCAAAGCGTAAAGAAATCCTTTCGACAGAAGAAAAAAAACTGGCCTTGCGAAATGCTTTGCGCTATTTCGAACCTGAACATCATCCTGAACTAATAAAAGAATTTCGACAAGAACTGGAAACATACGGCCGTATATACATGTATCGCTTTCGTCCTGATTATGAAATGCGTGCGCGCCCAATTGATGAATATCCTGGAAAAAGCGAACAGGCCAAAGCGATTATGTTGATGATTCAAAATAATTTAGATTACGCAGTTGCACAACATCCGCATGAATTGATAACCTATGGCGGCAATGGAGCGGTTTTTCAAAACTGGGCACAGTATTTATTGACGATGCAATACTTATCAGAAATGAGCGATGAGCAAACATTGACGATGTATTCCGGGCATCCAATGGGATTATTTCCTTCGCATAAAGAAGCTCCGCGAGTTGTTGTGACAAACGGAATGGTAATCCCTAATTATTCTAAATCGGACGACTGGGAAAAAATGAATGCTTTAGGCGTTTCTCAATATGGGCAAATGACTGCCGGAAGTTACATGTATATTGGCCCGCAAGGAATTGTACACGGAACAACTATTACGGTTTTGAATGGTTTTCGTAAAATAAAACGCAGTCCAAAGGGCGGCTTATTTGTCACTTCCGGTTTGGGCGGAATGTCTGGCGCACAACCTAAAGCTGGAAATATTGCCGGTTGCATCACCGTTTGTGCCGAAGTAAATCCCAAAATAACGCACATTCGCCATAGTCAAGGATGGATTAATGAAGTCATTGAAAATATTGATGCATTGGTAAAAAGAGTCACTGTAGCGAAAGCCAATAAAGAAATTGTCTCCATCGGATATCTTGGAAATGTAGTAGACGCTTGGGAAAGATTTGACCAGGAAAATATTCATATCGATTTAGGATCAGATCAAACTTCGCTTCATAATCCTTGGGCCGGCGGCTATTATCCAGCTAACATTTCCTTTGATGAAGCTAATGAAATGATGGCTACCGATCCTGATTTATTCAAAATAAAAGTACAGGAAACATTACGAAGACACAGTGCTGCTATCAATAAACACACTGCCAAAGGAACGTATTTCTTTGATTATGGAAATGCTTTCTTACTGGAAGCTTCCCGTGCCGGTGCTGATGTCATGGCGGAGAATCATATCGATTTCAGATATCCAAGTTATGTACAGGATATTATGGGACCCATGTGTTTTGATTACGGTTTTGGTCCTTTCCGATGGGTTTGCGCTTCGGGAAAACCAGAAGATTTAGCCAAAACAGATGTCATTGCTTGCCGGGTTTTGGAAGAAATGGCCACAACAGCTCCCGAAGAAATTCAGCAACAAATGCAGGATAATATTCATTGGATAAAAGGCGCACAGGAAAACAAATTAGTTGTAGGTTCACAAGCCCGAATCCTTTATGCTGATGCTGAAGGACGTGTAAATATTGCGGAAGCATTTAATCAGGCTATTGCTAAAGGCGAAATAGGAACCATAATTTTAGGTCGCGATCACCATGATGTTTCTGGCACCGATTCTCCATACAGAGAAACTTCAAATATCTATGACGGCTCTCGTTTTACCGCCGATATGGCGATACAGAATGTCATTGGCGACAGCTTCCGTGGCGCCACTTGGGTCTCCATTCACAATGGCGGAGGCGTGGGCTGGGGAGAGGTAATTAACGGCGGATTTGGTATGGTTCTTGATGGCTCAAAAGAAGCGTCAAGACGTTTAGCATCAATGCTTTTCTGGGATGTTAACAACGGAATTTCCCGAAGAAGCTGGGCGCGAAATGAAGGTGCATTATTTGCAATTAAAAGAGCGATGGAGACACAACCTTTGTTGAAAGTGACCATCCCTAATAGAGTAGCCGACAATTTGTTGGATTTTTAAGAATTTGAACGTATCTTTAATAAACATTTAGTAATCAAATATTTAAACCATGAAAGCAATTAAACTCCTTCCCGTACTTCTACTTTTCGTAATTGTATCATGCACTTCCGTAAAAGTATACTCCGATTATGATAATAATGTGGATTTTACTCAATACAAAACGTATGCTTTTCATAAAAAAGGCATCGATCGAGTTGAAATTTCAGAACTGGACAAGAAAAGAATACTCAATGCCATAGACACCGAATTAAGCAGAAAAGGAATGACCAAAAGTGAAAATCCAGATTTGCTGATTAATATACTTACAAAAGAGAGAGAAAGAATTGACGTAAACCAATACAACGCCGGTTGGGGCTATGGTTGGGGTTGGGGATGGAATCCTTATTTATGGGGAGGTCGCAGCACTTATGTTACCTCATCAACGGAAGGAACATTGTACATTGATTTAATTGATGCAAAGAAAAAAGAATTGGTTTGGCAAGGCGAAGGGATTGGCTATTTGACTGAAAACCGCAACGAAAAAGAAAAACAAATCAACGAATTTGTTGCTAAAATTTTAGAGCAATTCCCGCCGAAAGCGAAATAGTTTCCCATCAGATTCAAACATAAAAGCTTACCTTTGCGTAGGCTTTTTTTATACCCGATCATGACATTACAAACCGACATTACTTCGCTCGAAGATATTAAATTACTGGTTGACACTTTTTATTCCAAAGTTCAAAAAGACGAATTTATTGGACCTATATTCAACGAAAAAATAGGTAACCGCTGGCCAGAACATTTAGAAAAAATGTATCGTTTTTGGCAAACTATTTTACTCGAAGTTCATTCTTATTCCGGAAGCCCATTTCCGCCACACAAACAATTACCAGTTGCTAAAGAACATTTTGACCGTTGGATGGAAATTTTCATGGAAACCACTGACAGCTTATTTTCGGGTCCATTAGCTGAAGAAGCTAAACTTCGCGCAAAAAATATGGCTGAAATGTTTAATTACAAAATTGACTACTTCCGCAATCTTGAGAAAAATCAAACGAATAATTCATAGTTATACCGTGGCTTTTTAAGCCAAAATATCTTTCTTTTTGCAAACAGCAACACATTCTTTTATGCGCAATTTATTATTACTTGTCGTTTTACCTATTCTTCTTTTTTCTTGTTCCAATTTAAAGCAAACGGCTGAAAACAAACCAACTCCGCGTTTAAAATTAATAAGCTCCGTTGAAATTCCTTTTCATGAAACGTTTCAGAATACAAAAGTGGGCGGTTTATCCGGAATCGATTATGATGCGAAAAATGATTTGTATTATCTGATCAGTGATGATCGATCGGTGTTCAGCGATTCAAGATTTTATACTGCAAAAATTCGTTTGCTCGAAAATAAGGTAGAAGGTATCGATTTCCAAAGTGTCAGCACTTTAAAAAATGAGACCGCTAAAGTTTTTGGCAATTGGAACACCACGCCAAATACTTCAGCAGATCCGGAAGACATCCGATTCAATCCAAAAACGAACACTTTGGTTTGGAGTAGCGAAGGCGCACGAGTTATAACTGCAGATAAAGAAGTTTTACAAAATCCGTCCCTAAATTTTATGGATTTAAAAGGTGATTATATTGGAAATATAACCTTACCAGAAAATTTAAAAATGCAAAAATTAGAAAAAGGCCCGAGAAATAATGGCACTTTAGAAGGGATAACTTTTGACAAAAAGTATAAAAATATCTATACCAACATTGAAGAACCTTTATTTGAAGACGGCAACCAAGCCAGCACCAGCAAGGGCGGTTTGATTCGATTGTATCAATTTAATACCAAAACAAAAAAGAATACCGCGCAATATGGTTACCAACTAGAACCTATTGCTCGTGAACCTAATCCGAAAGGAGCTTTTGCCGTGAATGGCGTTTCGGCAATTCAGTATTACGGCAAAAATCAGTTATTGGTTGTGGAACGTTCTTATTCTACCGGTACACAAGCCTGCACGGTGAAAGTATTTTTGTGCGATTTAAAAAAAGCAACTGATGTAAAAAACTACAGCTCTTTGCAAAATCAAAAAATTGAATTGGCTTCTAAAAAGTTAGTTCTAAACATGGATGATTTGGGGATCTTTATTGATAATATCGAAGGACTTACTTTTGGTCCAAAATTGTCAAATGGTACTCCATCCATTATTTTCGTTTCGGATAATAATTTTTCAGATAAACAAAAAACGCAGTTTTTGGTGTTTGAGTTGGTGGAGTAAAACAATATATTTTTAACAAAACTAAATCCGTACCAGTTTTGTTGCGGATTTTTTTGTTTGTAAACATTATGTATTTGACATTAATTCTCTCTACACTCCTAATTTCGACTTTGTTAATAACTTACTCGTAATCTTTTTCTTAAAATGGATAACTTAGCAAGAATTAAAAAAAATCAATCAATTTTTATATGTCAAAAAAATTACAGCAAAAGGAGTATGTTATAAAAATTCCAGTGTTTACTTCTGATAGAATTGAACGAACAGATCATATCTTTAGCGGTATTACTTACCAAGAATTCATAAACAATGCTAAATCAAAGATTGAAAAACATAACAAAAATGAAAGTTCTGTAACTTCTGATAAAAGGAATAAAATTATTAAAAGAGAAATTGGTAATATTCAAATTATCGAAAATTCATTTGACACTACCCCTTACCTATTACTCAAAATTTCTGCATATAACACGAATTTAGAAGGCTGTTTAATTACTCCCAGTGAAATCCATCAACTTGAAAATAATGACAAAATTGGTAGTGAAAATAATTTTGTTATGCTGTATCCAAAAATAATTGGGACTGAAAAACAGTCAATATTTTGGGTAATACTAGTTTATGATGACCCGAAGAAAGATAGTTACGACATTATTAGTACCGCAAAGTTAGTCCTTACTAAAATTCTAAATCAACCAATAAAATCTGTAAAATTGCCAGCAGTATTGAAGGAAATTAAAGAAAACAAAATTCTTCCTCAAATCAAAATGCAATTAAATGCAATAAGTTTTGACGAAAGTACTGTTAATCCAAAATTCGAAAAATATAGGACCAATTCTAAATTGACAAGAAAAGAAGAATATGATTTTTTAAACATGCCTTTTAAAGAAATTGAAGAATTAATCCGAAGTCCTTTTAATGAATTCAAGCAACGAATAATAAAACTAATCGTATCTAAAAAGGAATATAAAATAACTCAAGAACATAAAGCAGATGCACAACATGGTTTCAATGACCTCGTTGAACAAATATTTAACATGTCTACAATAATCTATGAAGACGAATTAGAAAAATTATATGAAAATGATTTTGTAACTTTAAAATTAAAAACAGTTCTAGAACACTACTTAAAGAACGGAGATGAATGAGTCTTTTATAAATATTTTAAATGATTTTTTAAATCTATTCCTAGTGATATTTGGTATCGCTATTACTCTATTTACTGTGATTTATTCGTTTATAATTAATAAAAAAGATGAATTAAACAAAGTACTAGAAAGCATTAATAATGGAATTACTTCTCCTTTAATAGATCAAAAAAGATATTTTACAATTTCACAAATAAAGAGATATAAAAAAATAAATACACACTTGATAATAATAACAACCTCATCTATATCACTTTATATAATTAGTTTTATTACTAATAGAATTTTACCAAATTTTGATTTTAAAATAATTATGTTTTACTGCATTTGTATTATTACTACAATTTTATTTATTTACATTTTGATTATAATAACGAAAGTCATTTTTCATTACAAAAAAAACACTAAAATTTAAAATTACATTAATTCCCTGATAGTTGTAATATTTTCGAATCTTGTTTAAAAATCACAATTTTTATTTTAGTGCAATCGTAACGTTTGCAATAAAGATTTTATATTTATTTGCATTTTTTAGTGAGATTGCTTCGTTCCTCGCAATGACTGATCACAGTTTAGTCATCTTGAATAAAACTAAATCTCAAATCAATCCCCAACTCTCCTAGCCCCGAGTGAAATGGAAAGCTTTTTGCGAAAGCCGTTTTGGTTTTTCTTGTTGCTGCAGAGCGACCAAAGGAAGCTCCTGCGGGAACACTAGAAAAACAAACGGGTTTGCAAAAACTTGCAATGAAAAGCGGGAAATAGCTCCTGAAATTTGTACTTTTGCAGTAGAACTACAATGTTTTCGATATGAACTCAACCATAGAAAGCAATCCGTTATTAGACAGATTGCCAAAGCACTTAAAACAATTCATTAAACCTCAGGATTACAGCGATTATACGCCTATAAATCAAGCGGTTTGGCGTTATGTGATGCGCAAAAATGTAGCTTATTTATCAAAAGTGGCGCATAGCTCCTACCTGGAAGGATTGAAAAAAACGGGAATCGAGATTGACAACATTCCGAGTATGTATGGCATGAACCGTATTTTGACTGAAATAGGTTGGGCAGCGGTTGCGGTGGACGGATTTATTCCACCAAATGCTTTTATGGAATTTCAGGCGTATAATGTGCTTGTAATTGCTTCTGACATTCGTCAACTAGAACATATAGAATACACGCCTGCTCCGGATATTATTCACGAAGGCGCTGGTCATGCGCCCATTATTGCCAATCCGGAATATGCTGAATACCTGCGTCGTTTTGGAGAAATAGGCTGCAAAGCGATTTCTTCTCACAAAGATTACCAAATGTATGAAGCCATCCGACTGCTTTCTATCTTGAAAGAAGCCGAAGACACCCCGCAAGCCGATATTGATTCTGCCGAAAAAGCGGTGGAAGATTTGCAGAATAACATGGGTGAATTATCGGAAATGGCGCAAATAAGAAATCTGCATTGGTGGACCGTGGAATATGGTTTGATTGGAACTATCAACAATCCAAAAATTTATGGGGCTGGACTACTTTCTTCCATTGGAGAAAGTGCTTGGTGCATGACGGATAATGTGAAGAAAATCCCTTACGACCTGTCTGCAGCGAACCAGAGTTTTGACATAACAAAACTGCAACCACAACTTTACGTCACTCCAGATTTTGCTTATTTAAGCTTGGTTTTGGAAGAGTTTGCCAATAAAATGGCATTGCGTACCGGAGGATTATCGGGAATCAATAAGCTAATCCATTCCAATGCTTTAGGAACGATTGAACTGAGTACTGGAATTCAGATTTCGGGCGTTTTTACCAATGTTATTGAAGAAGAAGGAAAACCTGTTTATATACAAACTACAGGAAAAACAGCGTTGTCATACCGTGAAAAAGAGTTAGTGGGTCATGGAACAGCTAAACACGCCAAGGGTTTTGGAAGTCCAATTGGAAAACTCAAAGGAATAAATCTTGCGATTGAAGACATGAGTCCAAGAGATTTAAGCGCTTATTCTATCACTGAAAGTGAAACCGTAACACTTGAATTTGAGGGAGATATTACCGTAAAAGGAGAAATTATCACCGGATCAAGAAACCTGCATGGAGAAATAATTTTAATCAGTTTAAAAAATTGTACCGTGACCCACGGAGAAACTACTTTGTTTCAGCCGGAATGGGGAATTTACGATATGGCTGTTGGTAAAAAAGTGATTTCTGCTTTTTCAGGTCCTGCTGATGTAATAAGTTTTGATATGATTTCGCATGTTCCAAGCAGTAAAACCATTAAAGCAAAACATACCGCAGAGCGTGATGATTTGGAGGTTTTATACCAAACAATTCGAAATATTAGAGAAACCAAGGATAAGGAAACCTCTTTGGCACCAGTTTTTGAAAAATTACGAGATAATCATCCAAACGATTGGTTATTAACTATTGAAATCATGGAACTATTAAAAGATAGAAATGAACCGCAATTACGACAGGAAGGATTAGTTTATCTCGATCAATTGAAAGTAAAGAGGTCCGAAGTAGCCCACTTGATTGCTGGTGGTCTGGATTTGATTTTTGATAAAGAGAAAGCTTAGTTTTCCAATTTAGGTTTGTCAAATCGAGCGCAGTCGAGATTTTTTAATAGGCTTAAACAGCTATAAAAATGGTTTCGACTGCGCTCAACCTGACAAAAAAACTATTACAATTTTATTTTTTGTCCAAAATCTTTCTCGCTTTCGATAACTTTTCCTTCGTATTGTAATTTCCAGCCCATTGTATTGGTCAGAATTAATATTTTCGACAATTCACTTATCAATCGATTTTGAGCATTTGACTTCAAGGTCGATTTTTCGATTTTCTTAGCCAGATTCGCTTTAACCGATTTATTGATTTTATTGTAATCATCGCCCGTAAATGGATTTAATTTACTTTGTTCGACGTTGTAAAACTGAATATCAGGGCTGATTTTTATTTCTTCTTTTGGAATGCTAATAATAGTGATTGTTTTATTTTTTTCATCAATATCGTATTTCATTTTGTGTAAATCATACGCAACGGTTACATCAGCATTAACAATCACTAATGCTTTTTTCTCGAAAGAAAGCATATCCAACAAATATTTCTGTTGATTCTTATAGGTAATCACTTCCGAGAAATGACCCTCGGTAACTACCAATTTACCAACGTTTAGAATTTGTTGTTGAATGAGATTAGTATTGTAACTGATGTCTTCATCATCTTTTTTCTTAAAATCGCAGTATTTGAATAATAAAAATATTCCACCGATAACTGCTATTGCAATAAGTATTCTTCTTAACATAATTAAAATTTCATAAATAAATATTCTGACTCCAATTTAGTGATTTTTTCTCTGACTTTAGACTCAAATTTCAAATGACTTTCAGAATTCGGATTAAAAGGCCTGTGCGAAAGACTTTTTTGAATACCTTCCACTTCATCCATCACATTATAAGCAGTTTCAGAAATCGTAGTTTCCTTAAAGCGTTTCCAAATATAATCGATCGCCACTTGATTGGGATGCAACATATCTTCGGCATAAAAACGGTAGTCCCGAAGTTCATCCATCATGATTTCGTAAGAAGGAAAGTAATCAGTATTAATTTTGTAGTGTTCAGTAATTAAAACACTGTGAATAGCGGAAACCAAGTTAGCTTTGCTCCACTGATTTTCTACAAATCCATCTTTGATGTGACGTACCGGCGAAACCGTGAAAATAAGGGTGCAATCTGGATTTACAACATGAATTAACTTTACTGTATTTGCAATACTTTCCTCTATTTCTTCAACAGAAAGTAATTCTTTCTTGAACTGTTTTTGCGGCACTTTATGACAATTCGCAACAATAAAATCACTTTCTATATTTCGATAAATCCACGATGTTCCATACGTGATGATAATATGTGTCGATTCGGTTATGTGTTGATTTGTTGATTTGATTAGTGCATTTAAGGATGATAATAAATCCTCTTTACTTGAATTACTTAAATCCGAGTGCACGTCAAAACAATGCCAACGATCATTGTAAAAAAAAACATCGTTTTCTGTAAATTGTTTTCCAGAAACAGCAAAATCGATCAGTTTTTCAATTGCCAATGGATGAAATAAAATACCAAATGGATTAGAGCTATTTTGAAACTTAAAGTAGTCCAGTTTCGCTGCCATATTTACCGCGAAACAAGATCCCAAAGACATAATTTTAGAATTATAATCTATAGGACAATTACTTTTAGGAATGGGAATTGGAGTTCTGAATTGCATTACTTTCTATTTGCTACAAATTTCAGTAATTTTAGCGAATTAAATGATATTTAGTTCTTTTTTCATTGGCATAAAAAACCCCTTTAAAGTTTTAAACGTTGAAAGGGTTGCCATAAAATAAATGTTTCCATTAGTAGAAATATTGTGTTTTTAAATAACCAGTGTTCCCATTAGCAAAAATTGCAGTTTCTGAAACCCGTTCTTTTGGATAATTTTCCAAATCGTAAGTATAAAAGCTTTTATACATAATAGCTGATGACGATATTTGGTCATCTTTTGAAACAGTTGTAATCACTGTGCTAATTAAAGTATTATTTAGCGAAATTTTTTCGTTTTGATTTAATAATTCTCTGAACCCCGTAACATTAATCATGGGATTTTTCTCAACATCATAATCATAGCTTACGCTGTAATTCGAGATAACTCCGGCGTTAACATTGTCTAATATTCGATCGTCTTTGATCAAATTTTCATTTTCAAAATACAATATTCCGTGAAATTCTTTTACCTGCTGATTCGTTGAAATAATCGTAAATCTTTCATAAGATACCGTTTTATCGGAATTACGAATGTACTTGATTCTGTAATTACCTAAAGATTGAACTAGGGACAACTTACCTTTTAGATAACTGTATTCAATAGTTTCCAGAAGCTGATTTTTTTTATTTAGCGTTTGCATTTTTGTAATCAAACCATCGGTATAAGTTAAATCAGTACGTTTCTCAGCCCCTTCAATACTCACGATTTCATTGCCATTGTAACTGAATAAAGTTGTTTCTGAAGTCCCTTCTTCTGAAGTTTCAACAACTTTCTTCAATAATTTTACATTATCTTCCAAATCATTGGAACACGAAAATTGTGTCAATACAAAAACCAACAAGACCCAAAGTAGAACTATTTTATTTTTCATAATAAACTTATCGCTTCTACCATTTAATTTTTGGCACAAAAGATTTCAAGTTTACACAAATATAATTTCCGCTACAATGTTCATCGTTATAATCCCTACATTTCGGTTAAACTACTACTTTTGAAACTAATTCTAATGCCTCATAAGGATACTAAAACAAGGAATTGTAGTTAAAAAAATACCCTTTTAGAAAATAATTCTAAAAGGGTTTTTATAATTAAAAATAAATTTGTTCTATTTTACAAACTCAATCGCTTTATCCAAAGCTTGCTGAATTCCAGCTACATTCTTCCCTCCTGCTGTCGCAAAGAACGGCTGCCCGCCGCCGCCGCCTTGGATAAATTTACCCAATTCACGAACCACTTGTCCTGCATTTAGGTTTTTCTCCGCAACTAATTCTTTAGAAATATAACAAGTTAACATTGGTTTTTCCTCGTCGGCTGTAGCCAAAACAAGAAACAGGTTATTCCCTAAATTCCCTAGTTCATACGCTAAATCTTTGGCTCCTTCTGGATTCAAATCGACTTGCTTTGCCAAGAATTGAACACCGTTTATTTCCTGAATTTCAGCAATCAAACTCGCTTTCAAATTTTTAACTTTATCTTTTACCAAAGACTCAATTTGCTTAGCCAATTTGGCATTTTCTTCTTGCATCGAATGAACGGCTTTCAAAATATCCTGAGGATTTTTCAAGGCTGCTTTTACTTCATTCAATGTATTTTCATGCGATGCAAAATGTGCTTTTACCGCCGCACTTGTAATCGATTCGATACGACGAATTCCCGCCGCAACAGCACCTTCAGAAACGATTTTGAAATGCCAGATTTCAGCCGTGTTTTTTACGTGAATTCCACCGCATAATTCCATGCTTTCGCCAAATTTAATCGCACGAACCTCATCTCCATATTTTTCTCCAAACAACGCCATTGCACCTTCTTGAACTGCTTGCGCAAAAGGAATGTTTCTTCTTTCGATAAGTGGTAACTGCTCTTGAATTCTTGCGTTTACAAAATCTTCCACTTGTTGCAATTCGGTTTCTGTCATTTTAGCAAAATGAGAAAAGTCAAAACGCAAGTAGTTTGGATTTACTAAAGAACCTTTTTGTTCAACATGCGTTCCCAAAATACTTCTCAATGCTTGATGCATCAAGTGTGTCGCCGAGTGATTTCTAGAAGACAAGCTTCTCAAGTCCTGATTCACTTTGGCCACAAAACCAGCGTTTACATTCTCTGGCAATTGTTTTGTAAAATGCAAAATCAGGTTATTTTCTTTTTTAGTATCGATGATTTCGATCGTTTCATTGGCAGAAATCAAGGTTCCTTTATCTCCCACTTGTCCTCCACCTTCTGGATAAAATGGTGTGTTATCTAAAACGATTTGGTATAAAACCCCATCTTTTTTACTGTCCACTTTACGAATACGAGTGATTTTTACATCACTTTCAGATTGATCGTACCCAACAAATGTTTCTACATTTCCAGGTATTAAAACCGACCAATCTTCGGTTGAAACTTCTGATGCTGCGCGAGAACGTGTTTTTTGTTCTTGCATCGAAGCGTTAAAACCAACTTCGTCCAGTTCAAATCCTTTTTCTCTCAGAATTAATGCAGTCAAGTCAATAGGAAATCCAAAAGTATCATACAATTCAAATGCTTTTGATCCTGCTACCGTTTTTCCTTTTTCATATTCAATAACTTTATCCAGCAATTGCAAACCTTGATCTAAAGTCCTCAAGAATGATGCTTCTTCTTCACGAATTACATTTGTAACCAATTGTTGTTGCGATTTGATTTCCGGAAAAAATTCACCCATTTGATTCGCCAAAACTGCTACCAATTGGTTGATAAACGGTTCTTTTGTATTCAAGAACGTAAATCCGTACCGAATAGCACGACGCAAAATTCGACGAATTACATAACCTGCGCCTGTATTGGATGGCAATTGCCCGTCGGCAATAGCAAAAGCTACGGCACGAACGTGATCGACCACTACACGAATAGCGATATTGGTTTTATTTTGCTCTTCGCTTTCTTCGACTTCGCTTAGAGTGACATCATTTGGTGTGTATTTTAATCCTGTAATTTGTTCCACTTTTTCAATAAGTGGTGTAAAGACATCAGTGTCATAATTAGATGTTTTTCCTTGTAATGCCATACACAAACGCTCAAATCCCATTCCGGTATCAACGTGTTTTGCAGGTAACTTTTCCAGAGTACCATTTGCTTTACGGTTAAATTCCATAAACACATTGTTCCAGATTTCCACTACTTGCGGATGGTCATTGTTCACCAAACTTTTTCCTGACACTAACGCTTTCTCGTCAGCAGAACGAATGTCAACATGAATTTCTGAACACGGTCCACAAGGTCCTTGGTCTCCCATTTCCCAGAAATTATCTTTCTTGTTTCCAAGAATAATTCGGTCTTCGTCAATTAGTCCCTTCCAAATATCCCAAGCTTCCTGATCAAATGGTACATTTTCTTCTTTATTTCCTTCAAAAACGGAAACATATAAATTTTCTTTGGGGATTTTATAAACTTCTGTCAAAAGTTCCCAAGCCCAGTTGATGGCTTCTTTTTTGAAATAATCACCAAAAGACCAGTTGCCTAACATTTCGAACATGGTGTGGTGATAGGTATCAAAACCTACATCTTCTAAATCATTATGTTTTCCTGAAACACGAAGGCATTTTTGCGTATCGGCAATTCTATTGCTTTTTGGAGTTCCGTTGCCCAAAAAATATTCTTTGAACTGCGCCATTCCTGAATTGTTGAACATCAAGGTTGGATCATCCTTTAGAACTATAGGTGCTGATGGAACGATTAAGTGCCCTTTTGATGCGAAAAAATCCAGAAATTGTTTACGTACGTCTTGTGATTTCATTTTTTTAATTTAAATATTTAAAGATTCAAAAATTTAAAGATTATTTAAAATTGAAATTTTCAATCTTAAAATCATTAAATCTTTTAATTTCTTTTGCCCCAGATAGCAGTGAAAAGCTTCGAGATTTATACCTCTATTTTTTCTTGAAGTGGCAGAGCGACCGTAGGAAGCTCCTGCTGGCTCATTAGAAAAAAAGAGGTATAAACGAGAACTTGCAACGAATAGCTGGAACAGGCACATTATTTTATTTATTCCTAAAAAAAAGGTGTAACAAATGAAACATTTCTTAAATTTGTTCGTCTAACCTTTTACAGTGTGCAAAAATAGGGTATTTTAAAATATGTCGAAAGTAAAATATTATTACGATTCCGAAAATCTAGCTTACAGAAAAATAAAGACACAAAAAAGAAGAAAATTTGGTGTTATTATCCTGTTTTTATTGGCATCGGCGTTATTTGGTTTTTTGAGTTTTGTAATTTTATTGAATACTCCTTATTTTGAAACGCCAAAAGATCGTTTGCAGGCGCGTGAAATTGAAAATTTGAGATTGAATTATGCCATTTTAAATAAAAAAATGGATCAGCTAAATGACGTTGTTGATAATATTGAAGATCGGGATAATAATTTGTATCGTGTGTATTTCAACAAATCCGCTATTCCGGATTCTGTTCGGAAAGCGGGATTCTCAGGAAAAAACAGGTATCAATTATTAGAGGGTTACGACAATTCACAGTTGGTTATCAATACCACGAAAAGGATCGATGTCCTGAGCAAAGAATTGTCGATTCAGTCCAAATCACTGGATGCGATTTTAAAATTGGCAGAAGCCAAAAGTGATTTTTTGTCAGCTATTCCTGCCATTCAGCCAGTACGAAATGAAAATTTAAAACAAATGGCCTCTGGTTTTGGATACCGAACGGATCCTTTTACAAAAGCACGAAAAATGCATGAAGGCATGGATTTTACAGCTAAAACTGGATCTCCCATTTATGCCACGGGCGACGGAGTTGTAGCAAAAGCAGACAATACAGCCTCAGGATATGGAAATCATATTGTTATTCGGCATGGATTTGGATACGAAACTTTGTACGCACATTTGAGCAAATACAAAGCGAGAGCGGGACAACGCATAAAACGAGGCGATGTTATAGGATATGTGGGAAGCACGGGAAGATCCGAAGGGCCGCACTTGCATTATGAAGTTCATAAGGATAAAAAAGTAGTAAATCCGCTTAATTTTTATTACGGAAATATTTCGGCAGTAGAGTATGTCGTCATCGCACAATTGGCGAACCAAGAGAATCAATCATTAGACTAATGCAAAAATAGTGTTCAGTATTCGGTTGGCAGTGTTCAGTGAGAAGATAAAAAACAGTATTCAGTGACTAATTCAACTGGACAAAAAAAATAAAAAAACATGCACATTGAACTTTCTAAAGACAAAAGATATCACAGCATTGGCGAAGTAGCCAAAGCATTTGACGTGAATGCATCGCTGATTCGTTTTTGGGACAATGAATTTGATATTTTGAAACCAAAAAAGAATGCTAAAGGCAATCGAATGTTTACTCCGGAAGACATCACTAATTTACAATTGATTTATCATTTAGTGAAAGAAAGAGGTTTTACGCTGGAAGGTGCCAAAACCCATTTGAAAGAAGGACAAAAGAAGACATTGGATAAGTTTGAAATTATTCGGAAACTAGAAACCATTCGCACACAATTAACAAATATTAAAAACGAACTTTAGAAATATCAATTGTTTTTCTAAAAAACAAATTAAAAATAAAAACTAAATATTAAACATTAAATTAAATAAACATGAGAAGATTTTTGCCTTGGATTATCGGAGCAGTTGTAATTTTTGTAATTTACAGCTGGGTGAAAGGAATTAACAATACTGCGGTAACGTTAAACCAAAATGTTGAACAATCTTGGGGTGATGTCCAAACTGCGTATCAAAGAAGAAATGACCTTATTGGAAACTTGGTAAATACTGTAAAAGGTGCTGCCGATTTTGAAAAAAGCACATTGACGGCAGTTATCGAAGCTCGTTCTAAAGCAACATCAGTAAATGTTGATCCTGCCAATATTACTCCGGAACAATTAGCAGAATTTAACAAAGCACAAAGTGGCGTTTCATCAGCATTATCAAGATTATTAGTAACTGTTGAAGCATATCCTGAATTGAAAGCGAACCAAAACTTTTTGAAATTACAGGATGAATTGGCGAGTACAGAAAATCAAATTCTAACCGCGAGAACGCGTTTTAATGAAGCGGTAAAACCATATAATTCTCATATTAAAACATTTCCAAACAGCTTATTTGCGGGATTGTTTGGATTTAAAGAGAAAGCATACTTTACTGCAGTTGAAGGTGCAGATAAACCCGTTGAAGTAAAATTCTAATCTAAAAAGCAATGTCAAAAGTAGAGGATTTTTTAACCAAAGAAGATGAACAAAAAATTGTTGAAGCTATTCGTATGGCTGAAAAAAATACTTCTGGCGAGATTAGAGTTCATATAGAAAAAACAACTTCCATGGATGCGTATGATCGTGCCATGGAAGTTTTTCATGAACTAAAAATGGATGAAACCGAACTTCAAAATGGTGTTTTGATTTACTTAGCTGTTGAAGACAGACATTTTGTAATTTGTGGTGACAAAGGAATTAATGATGTTGTTCAAGATGATTTTTGGAACTGTACCCGAGATATTATGGTAGCAGAGTTCAAAAAAGGAGATTTCAAACAAGGTCTTATTGACGGAATTACCAGAGCCGGAGAGCAATTGCAGAAATATTTCCCTTTTCTGGAAGGCGACACAAATGAATTATCAAACGAAATATCTAGAGGATAATGTTATTACAAAAAAAGAATACTATAATTTTCCTAAAGCTGTTTCTTTGTTTGTTATTCACACAAATTGGCTTTGCGCAGCTTACCATTCCTGAAAAACCAACTTTACAGACTTCTGTTTATGATTATGCGAATGTTTTAAGCGCAAAAGAAAAAGCGCAACTGGAAGAAAAACTGATAAAATATTCTGATTCTACCACCACTCAAATTGTGATTGTTACTATAGAAACGCTCAAAGGCGAAGATATTGGTATTCTTACACCAAAATGGGGACAAACTTGGGGTATTGGAGGAACAGCAAAAAATGACAACGGCGTTCTAATTTTATTGGCTAAAGCCGAAAGAAAAATATGGATCTCCGCAGGATATGGTCTTGAAGATCGATTAACAGCAGGTATCGGTGGAGAAATTACCCGAAATATTATAATCCCTGAATTTAAATCCGGAAGTTATTACAATGGGCTTGATAAAGGAACCGATGCATTGATCGACGTTTTTAAAGGAAAGTATAAAGGAGAGCGTGTAAAGACGACAAAAGATAAAGGATTTCCGATTTTACCAATTATTATTATTGTCATCATTGTACTAGTGCTGATTGCTCGAAACAAAGGTGGTGGTGGAAATTCTGGCAATAGAGGTGGCGGAATAGGACCTAGTTTATTGGATGTCATTATTCTGAGTAGTCTAGGTAGAAATAGTGGTGGAGGTGGTTTTGGCGGAGGTTCATCGGGTGGTGGGTTTGGCGGTGGAGGTTTCGGAGGTGGATTTGGAGGCGGAGGTTTCTCTGGTGGTGGATCTGGTGGAGACTGGTAGTTTCCAGTTCCTTTTTGATAAAACAAATACTAAAAATCAAAAAATTAAAGGATTTTTTAGATTGCAAATAATTTTTATTTTTAAATATTTGTACTATTTAAAATTCATTAAAAATTAAATCAATTATATAAAATGCTTTCACACAAAGCCAAATACGCGCTAAAAGCACTTTTATATTTAGCGCAACAGGAAGAAACCCATGTTTCTAAAACTTTCGAAATTGCTGAGTCAGCCTCAATCCCTAAAAAGTTTTTGGAACAAATTCTGTTGGATCTTAAACGTGGTCATTTTGTTGGAAGTAAACAAGGAAAATGTGGTGGTTATTATCTTTTAAAATCTAAAAACGATATTACTTTAGCCGATATTCACAGACTTTTTGATGGTGCAATTGCTTTACTCCCTTGTGCCTCATTAAATTTTTATGAACGTTGTTCAGATTGTGTCGATGAATCTAAATGCCTGTTAAGACACGGATTAATTACTATTAGAGAAGAAACGCTAAAGGCGATGGAAGGCATTACTATAGCTTCTTTAGTACGATAATAAAAAAAATATTTATAAACCCTACTAGTTTTATAGAATTAATTATATATTTGCCTCAAATTTAATTCATCATTAACAATCCAAATTTAAGAGTATGAAAACGCATCAAAGTCAGCTTGCTTTTTTGAATAAGCAATCCCGAAAAAATCTACTAATTGTAATTGAAGAAAAGAGTTCTCAAATGATGTGTATGTGTTAGTAAAAAAATTTAATTTAAATTCTACTAATTACATATAATTTATATAAATGAAAAATTCTGTAAAAAATATACTTACAATACTATCCTTTTTAACTTTCTCAATATCATTTGCACAAAACATTGAAGGTGTCATTACTACAAACCAAAACATTCCATTAGAAGCTGCAAATGTTATCATAAAAGGAACTAACTCCAACACTACTTCAGATTCTAACGGGAAATTTATAATAGACACCAAAAGAAAACTCCCTATAACTCTTTTGGTTCAATATGTAGGATACAAAACTGCAGAAGTAGAAATTATTTCTTTACCAATACCTTCATTACAAATAACGCTCGATGAAGAAAATGCTTTGGTCGAGGTTGTAGTTTCCTCAAGACGCCGAATAGAAAAAGTACAAGATGTACCAATCGCAATATCAGTAATTACAGGAAAACAGGCAGAACAATCTGGAGCTTTTAATGTTAATCGTATAAAAGAACTTGTTCCATCCGTTCAATTATATTCGTCAAACCCCAGAAATACCGGTATTAACATCCGAAGCCTAGGTTCTCCTTTTGGACTTACAAATGATGGAATCGATCCAGGTGTCGGCTTTTATGTTGATGGCGTTTATTATGCACGTCCAGCGGCAACCACTCTAGATTTTATCGATGTAGAACAAATTGAGGTATTGCGAGGCCCGCAAGGATCATTGTTTGGTAAAAATACAACTTCGGGAGCTTTTAACATCACTACTCGTAAACCAAGCTTTACTTCAGGTGCAACATTTGAAATCAGCTACGGAAACTACGCATTTCTCCAAGCCAAAGCATCGATAACGGGTGCATTAGGTAAAAAAATTGCAGGTCGTATCTCTTTTTCTGGTACGCAACGTGATGGCCTGATTGATAACATTGCAACAGGAAAACCTACCAACACCCTCAACAATCAAGGAATTAGAGGACAATTACTTTTTACGCCTTCTGAAAGAACTAATATCATTTTAGCTGCAGATTTTACGGCTCAACGTCCCGACGGATATGCACAGGTAGTTGCAGGTATCGCACCGACACAAAGAGCAGCTTACCGTCAATTTGATGCTATTATTGCTGATTTGAATTATAAACTGCCAAGTTTAAATGCGTTTGATCGTAAAATTGATCACGATACGCCATGGCGTTCAGGGCAAGATATGGGCGGTATATCTCTTAACATAGATACAAAAATTGGAAACGGAACACTTACGGCAACGACAGCTTGGCGTTTTTGGAATTGGGATCCATCAAACGATAGAGATTTTACAGGATTACAAGTATTAACAAAATCGCAAAACCCAACCGTACAGACACAAATAACACAAGAAGTACGTTACGCAGGTCACCTTACCTCTAAATTAAGTGGCGTTGTTGGTGTCTTTTTTATTGACCAAACATCACAAACAGATGGTACTGAAGAATCCGGTAATGCGCAATGGAGATTTGCCCAAAGTACCACCAGTAATTTATGGAAAACACCAAATCTATTTGAAGGTTACGGCATCAAAACGGATGCACGCATTAGAGCTTCCAGTGCGGCAGTATTTGGTCAGTTGGACTGGGCTATAACAGAACGTTTACACATATTACCCGGTTTACGTTATAATTTTGATAAAAAAGATGCGGATTACAGCCGTACAACATACGGAGGACTTCAAACGAATGAGCCAGCCTTGATTGCTTTGAAAAAATTAGTTTATACGGATCAGTCATTTTCATCTAACACAGATAATACTGACCTTTCCGGAAACGTAACCGTTTCTTTTAAAGCCACTGACAAGATTAACGCATATGCGACTTATGCAAAAAGCTACAAACCCGTTGGAGTAAACGTAGCGGGATTACCTACTCTTGCTGGACAGCCAATTCTTGAACTTGCCGTAATTAAACCGGAAGAAGTAAATCATTATGAAATTGGAATAAAAACATCACCGTTTAAAAACGCAATATTCAATTTAACCTTTTTTAATACCGATATCAAAGATTTTCAAACTAATGTACAGGCAGCAGAATTAGGTGTAAATCGTGGATATCTTGCCAATGCAGATAAAGTAAAGGTAAAAGGAGTAGAATTAGATGCCAGTTTTGTAATCAGTAAACATTTTACCATTAATGGTGCAGCGACCTATACAGATAGTAAATATGTTAAATTTACAAATGCACCTCTTCCGTTGGAAGAAACAGGAGCCTCAGTATCCTTCAAAGATGTTTCCGGAACTGCTTTGCCAGGTGCTTCAAAATGGGCAGGATCTTTAGGAGGTGAATTTTCAAACAAAGCAAGATTTTTTGGGAATACGGGAAAAATATTCCTTGGAATTGATTCTTACGCACGTTCTAAATTCTCTTCAAGTCCATCTGCTTCAAAATATTTAGTAGTTCAAGGTTATGCCCTACTCAATGCTCGTTTGGGTTTTCGTGCAACAGATGGTTTTTCTGTACAATTCTGGGGACGTAACCTTTTAAACAAAGATTATTACGAACAACTATTACCTGCCGGCGGAAATTCAGGACAATATGTAGGAGTATTAGGCGATCAGAGAACCTATGGAATTACACTTCGCTATTCATTGTAAACACAATAACTTCGAGAAACATTTAATTTAAAACAGCATTGTTAAAACTTAGGTTTTAACAATGCTGTTTTTACTTTTTCTAAAACATAATTAATAATTTCAACTTATTAAAATACTTAAAAAAAAAGTAACAAAACCTATAGGATTTGTAGACTTTATGTAAATTTGCAAAAATTCAAATAAAACTTCGTGAAAACCATTAGAACCATTATCTTTTTATTTGTATCGGTACTCTGTCAAGCACAAACGGGGAAAAATATAGATCATCAAAGTATCGTTTGGTCGCGCTATTACAATCAATTGCTCTTAAATAATAAATGGTCTTTGCATTCTGAATTTGACAACCGGCTTTTTATAAAACCAATACAAAGGAATTTATATGTAGTTCGCGTTCAAGGACGTTATAAAATCAATGATTATTTAGAGACCGGTGGTGGCTTTGCTTATTTCTCTGTTGACACACAAGTCCAAGAAACAAACAATGATTTTAACATACCTGAATACCGAGGACAACAAGATATTACGTTGAAAATAAACGTGAGGCAAGTAACATTGATGCAACGGTTTCAAATAGAAGGGCGATTTATTCACAATTCCAATAAGGAAGAGTTGTTGCCAGGCAGCGCATTTTCGTGGAGATTTAGATACCGACTTCAAGGTGATTATACTTTTTGGAGAAAAGAAAAACAATTATTAAAAGCAGTAGTATCCGATGAAATAATGTTCAATTTTGGAGAAAAAATCATCAAAAATACGTTTGATCAAAATAGAATTTATGCCGCAATACATTATGGCATGAATACCAATTTAGCATTTGAACTAGGTTATTTAAATAGCTTCCAAAGACGAGTTGGAGGAGTCAACTACTTCAACAGAGACATCATTCGATTTAGTATTTACCATAAAATAAAAATCCAAAAAAAGGGTTAAATTGGATTGACAATCCGTAATCGATTGTAAGATTACAAGAAAGAAATAATCAGTATTACTTTAAATATTGATTGTCAATATATTAACGTAATATTTGCAATTCATGGCGTAACTTTAGTAAAAAGATATGACCATGAAAAATTTTGCAATTAAACTCGTTTGGTTCACTACCATTTATGTTTTTGTATTTGCCGGTTTATGTCAAACTAATGTTGGTTTACCGGTAATAATGACCCTATATTGCATTGGTATTCCACTAATACTATTAATGGTCTACACCGTCCTTACCGATGATTATAAAACTACAAAAACGTTTAAAGATTGGTACGGTGATCATCCTATGGAGACTTTGGAAGAAGAAAAAGAAGAAAGCTAATCATTCAAATCCATTTTAACGCAAAAAATCCCGATTGCTCGGGATTTTTTATTAGCCACTATTAAAATTTATCTCACTTTGCTTTTTAAAACAAAATAATGCAACCATTTTGGGAAAAATCGTTTCAGATAAATTCCCATAATTTCTTTACCACCAATATAAATTTCAAATTTTTTAGACTCAACGGCTTTCACAAATTTTTTGGCAAAAACGCTTGTTGACATTCCATTTTGAGTTGCCGCATCGTCTATATTCTGTTTGGATCCGTCTGCCGTCATTGCGTTTTTGGCCACATTCGTTTGAATAAATCCAGGACAAACAAGCGTCACATTGATAAAGTCTTTTTGATGTTCCATTCTTAACACATCAAAAAAACCATGTAAGGCATGTTTTGCACCACAATATCCGGAACGATAGGGCGACCCGAATTTCCCCATCAAACTAGTTACAGTAACAAAATGTCCTGTCTTGTTTTTAATAAAATGAGGTAATAAAGCTTTTGTCAGCGCAACCGTACCGAGATAATCAACTTCGATTAATTTTTTATCGACCTCAAAATCGGTCTCTACAATTAGGGAACGCTGGCTAACGCCACCATTATTGATAAGTACATCCACTTTTCCAAAGGCAGCAACAGCTTTTTCTACATGATTTTTAGCATTGTCAAAATCAACTAAATCAAAAGGTAAAATGATAATTTCTGTGTTTAAACACTTCGATTTTACAGTTTCTAAAGCTTCTCCATTTCGTGCCGAAAGAATCAGTTTGCAATTTCTAGTAGCTAATTCATACGCTAAAGCCTCTCCTATTCCGCTGGAAGCGCCAGTAATCCAAACAACTTTATCGTTTATTGCGTTCATATTTTTTTCCTAAAAATAAAAAAAGTTTATCAAGCTTTTACAAACTCAATAAACTTTCTAATTTAATTATGGAAATAAAGATTATTTCTCTCTGATATAAATATCGATTGGCACTCCTGAAAAGTCCCAGTTTTCTCTAATTTTATTTTCCAGATAACGCTTGTACGGTTCTTTTACATATTGTGGCATATTAGCAAAAAACACAAACTGCGGAGTTGGAGTTGGCAATTGCATACAATATTTAATTTTTACATATTTCCCCTTTGTTGCTGGTGGTGGGTATGCTTCAATCACTTTCAACATGAATTCGTTGAATTTTGAAGTAGCGATACGTTGCTGTCTGTTTTCGAAAACTTTTACAGTAGCTTCTAATGCTTTCAACAAACGTTGTTTCGTTATAGCAGAAACAAAAAGAATAGGCACATCCGTAAACGGCATTAATTCTTCTCTAATTTTAGCTTCATAATCACGAGTTGACATCGTTTCTTTTTCTACTAAATCCCATTTATTCACCAAGATTACAACACCTTTACGGTTTTTCTCAGCCAACCAAAAAATACTTTGATCTTGGCCTTCAAATCCACGGGTGGCATCAATAATCAAAATACAAATATCAGCGTGTTCAATTGCACGAACCGAACGCATTACCGAGTAAAACTCTAAATCTTCTTTTACTTTCGCTTTACGACGAATTCCTGCCGTGTCAACTAAGTTGAATTCGAAACCAAAACGGTCAAATTTAGTATCAATAGAATCACGGGTAGTTCCCGCAATATCAGTAACAATATATCGGTCTTTGCCAATTAACGCATTGATAAAGCTTGATTTTCCAGCATTGGGACGACCTACAACTGCAAAACGAGGCAATACCACTTCTTCCTGTGTTGGCTCTGGTTTTATAGGAAAAGCATCAATCAATGCATCCAATAAATCTCCTGTTCCGCTTCCAGAAATACTGGCAAACGTGTAATATTCGCCTAAACCAAGATTGTAAAATTCAATTGCATCTTTCTCACGCATCGCATTATCCACCTTATTTACAGCAAGTAAAACCGGTTTCGTCACTTTACGCAACAATCTCGCAACGGCATCATCCATTGGGGTAATCCCTTCTTCAACATCAACCACAAAAATGATAACATCAGCCTCATCAATAGCTAATTCCACTTGTTTGCGGATCTCTCCTTCAAAAACATCATCAGAACCACGCACGTATCCGCCGGTATCAATTACAGAAAACTCTTTTCCGTTCCACTCGCTTTTACCATAATTTCTATCACGGGTAACCCCCGATACTGAATCTACAATAGCTTCTCTTCTTTGTATCAGCCTATTAAAAAGGGTTGATTTCCCCACATTAGGTCTTCCTACTATCGCAACAATATTATTCATAATATAAATTCAAATATTTTGCAAAGGTAGTGTTTATAACCATGAATATCAATTTTTTTGATATATTAGCAAACCCTTATCTTTTTAATACTTACAAGTTTACTATTATGGATACTAATAATGAGCTCAGACTTCGCTTACGGTTTTACAAAGATGTTCCGCAAAACATCGATGCCTTGCGAGTTAAATTTGCCAATTATACCCGAATCAAGTCTCAGGATTACTTCGTTAAAATTCGGGGTTATCACATTTGGTTAAACATCAAAGGCCCCAAAAAAGCGTATTGGTCTCCCCATTTGCATTTAGAAATGGAATCAAAAGACCAAAACGAGACTCATATCAGAGCATTATTTGGCCCTGATCCAACCTTATGGACACTTTTTATGTTCTTCCATTTTATTATTGCGGGAATCTTTTTGATTTTTTCGGGAATTGCTTATTCTGATTATGTTCTGAAAAACCCCGTAACATTCGATTTAGTAGTAATGGGATTAATGGTTTTTGCCTGGTTTTTACTATACATTGTAGCCAAACAGATCCGTAGTAACGGCCACAACCAAATGAATGATCTGGAAAACTTATTTATGGAAATTATAGAATCTTAGTTTTTATTTGGAGCAATTCCAGCTCTCCGCTATATCTTTTGTACTGTCCCGAAGTTTCGGGACTGCACAAAAGGATGCCGCTGCTATCTGGGCTAAAAAAAAAATCGATATCAGAAATTGAATTCCAATATTGATTTTTCAAAAAAACGTACCAGAAAAAATTACTGGTTATAACCAAATCGTTTTAACATATTCACGTTACTTCTCCAGTTTTTATTCACTTTCACATACAACTCAATATGAATTTGTTTGCCAAAGAATTTTTCTAAATCAGCTCGGGCTTCCATACCTACTTTTTTCAAAGCAGCACCTTTGTGTCCGATGACGATTCCTTTTTGAGTATCGCGCTCGACCATAATCAAAGAACGGATTCTGATGATGTTTTCATCTTCAAAAAACTCTTCGGTTACAATTTCTACTGCGTATGGAATTTCTTTGCTGTAATTTAACAATATTTTCTCGCGGATGGTTTCATTGACAAAAAAACGTTCCGGTTTGTCTGTCAATTGATCTTTTGGATAATACGCAGGCGATTCTGGTAATAATTCAATAATTCGTCCAAAAACTTCCGGTACATTAAAATTCTGTAAAGCTGATATTGGGAAAATTTCTGCATTAGGAACTTTCGCAGTCCAGAAAGCCACCTGCTCTTCGAGTTGTTCCTGATTAGAATTATCTATTTTGTTTAATAGAAGTAGAACTGGGATTGTAGCATGAATAATTTTATTAAAAAATGCTTCGTCTTTCAATTCCTGTTCTCCAATTTCCACCATATAAATCAAGATGTCAGCATCTTCAAAAGCTGACTTTACGAAATTCATCATGGACGCCTGCATTTCGTAGGCTGGTTTTATGATTCCCGGCGTATCCGATAAGATCAATTGAAAATCTTCCCCGTTTACAATTCCTAGAATTCTATGACGTGTTGTTTGTGCTTTTGAAGTAATAATTGATAATCTTTCTCCAACAAAGGCATTCATTAATGTTGATTTCCCAACATTTGGATTTCCTATGATGTTTACAAAACCTGCTTTATGTGACATTTCTATTATAATTTATTGTGCAAAGGTAGACATATCAAGTTAATAGATGAAATAAAACATTTTTAAAAATTTTTATTGGATATACGGAAATTCGTTGTACATTTGCACCCGAAACAACGCGGGATAGAGCAGTAGGCAGCTCGTCGGGCTCATAACCCGAAGGTCACAGGTTCGAGTCCTGTTCCCGCTACTAAGAATTTTATTGAAATTACAAACGAACATCGCGGGATAGAGCAGTAGGCAGCTCGTCGGGCTCATAACCCGAAGGTCACAGGTTCGAGTCCTGTTCCCGCTACTAAAAAGCTTCAGAGAAATCTGGAGCTTTTTTTGTTATAAAACCTTTGATAAATTTGTTGTTTAGAATTTGTAAAATCTTTTAGATTTAAGTAACGTAAGAAAACGTATTACATTTAAAAGCCAAAACAGTATCAATAACACCTCTCGGAAATATAAATATGATCTTCACCTCTTCTCAGAGTCCTTTTGGAAAAAACTAGCGTAAGAAATAGCCTCCTGATTTATATTCTCGCTTTTACAACTTCAACTATCTATGCAATTTTTCATTTTCAATTATTTTCTGGAACGCCACTTTTAGAACTTCAAAAAGAGAAAATTAAAATGGATTAGATCAAGAAACTTATTTACACTTCAATTAAGTTTCGAACAATTAATTTGAAGAAATTAACCTTTAGAAACATTAATAATGAAAATGTGTCGACAGATTTAAAATTTATTCAAACAACAAAAAAATGGTATATATTAAATTGGATAACTTTTCAAATTCAGCTAAAAATTTTAAATAGCCAACACGTTTAAAAACGTTCTTATAGCCAATGAATTAATGCAAAAAAGTATAAAATAAAGTTCTCAATTCATTTGATAAAAAAAACCTGTGAAACAAGTCTCACAGGTTTTTTACCAACTACGTTTATTAAAATTAACATAACCAAAAATCAACTAAATTCTATTTTGTTAAAAGTACGTATCTGTTGTTTTTTGAAAATTAATCCTCTGAAGCAATTGCTGAATTTCTGCCGGTTGTCACATCTAATAATACGGTAACTCCCTGCTCATTTAACATGGTCATATTCAAGGTGTCCAAAACGGCTAAATCTTTAGACACAAGACCATTAAATCTGTTGTAAGAAATATTCATCTCTCTTAGATTGTCTAATTTTTCCAATTCCATTGGAACCTGTCCAATCATATTATTATCAAACAAACTAAGGTTTTCGAGAGAAGTCATATTTTCTACATCGCGACTTAATTCTCCCACAAGTTTATTGCTATTAAGAAGTAATGTTTTTATTGTTTTGATGTCATATAGCGAATTTGGAATTTCTCCCACAATCTCGTTATTAAACAATGATAACACTTCTAACTGCTTCAAGGCTCCAATTTGCATTGGTAATTCTCCTGATAGCGCATTCATATACAACTCTAATTCTTTTAAATTACTCATTTCACAAACTGAAGATGGAATTATTCCTGATAATTTATTGAAAGAAAGATTCAACACTTTCATTTCTTTTAGTTTCCCGATAGTCGAAGGAATATTTCCTGAAATTTGATTTTTGTGTAAATCCAATTCTTGAAGACTCACCAAGTTCATAATTTCAGCGGGAATGTCACCCACTAAATTATTATCAGCTAAACGAACTGAAATTACTTTTTCATCCAGTACTTTCACTCCGTACCAAGTCGAAACAGGGGAAGATAAATCCCATTTTACAGTCCACTCCTTGCCATTTGTCGATTGGTACAATTTAATTAACGCATCTTTTTCTGATTGAGATACATTGGCAAACATCGAAATGGAAAACAAAAGGATGAATAATAAAGTAGCTGTTTTTTTCATAATTAAGATATTTTAAATTTTTACAGATCTAAGCTACTTTTATTATAGTTAATCCGCAAATATAATCGACAAAATACATTGTTTTGTTTTTTATATACTGTAATAACTTACAATTTTGATTTTTTTGATGTTAATTTAAAATTTATTAAATTTGTTTTAATAACTACAAAACCAAATTTATGGAAATCAATTTCTTAGCACTATTTGTTGCGGCTTTATCGACACTAGTAATCGGATTTTTTTGGTACCACCCAAAAGTTTTTGGAACTATTTGGATGAAAGAATCACGCCTTACAGCAGAAAATATGAAGGAAGGAAATATGCTTTTACTATTTGGCACCTCATTACTTTACGCTTTTTTTATTAGCTTTTCACTTCAAATGCTAACAATACATCAATTTGGTGCTCTAGGAATGGTTGGAGGAGATCCCAGTATTGCCAAACCATCCTTCTCCGCATTTATGACCGATTATGGAACCGTATTTAGAACCTTCAAACATGGAGCTTTACACGGATTTATGAGCGGGCTCTTTTTTGCTTTGCCAATTATTGGAACAAATGCTTTATACGAAAAAAGAAGTTTCAAATACACTTTTGTTACCGGTGGATTTTGGATACTATGCTTTACAATTATGGGTGGAATTATATGTGCCTGGAAATAAACATTTGTTTTGATTTAAAATAAATTTCGACTATCAATAAGCTAATCGAAATTTATTTTTATTGAATTTTTTCAATTGCTTTTGTCAAATCAATGTCCATATCAGTTACACCTCCAGCATCATGTGTAGTAAGGCGAATCGTAACTTTGTTGTATACATTGAATAATTCCGGGTGGTGATTGCTCTTTTCAGCTATTAATCCCACTTGAACTAAAACCAATAACTTGCGTAAAATCTAAGAATTTAAAGTTTTTCTCTATTCAGTTCTTGATAAATTTTCATTCTTTTAGCACTTTCAAATCGGTTTGAATAGATTTCTCTAAATAAGTTTTCATAATTTATTTTTTTATTTTTATATAGTTAAGTAATTTAGAGACAATCTATAATTCTTTAACTTTATTAACTAATTTTGGAAAAATATTTCTACACAATTTGAATACAGCTTATTCCTTCAAAATTTATAACTCAACTGCTCAACTTCCTGAAATATGGGATGATTTAGCTGTTTCGACAATTTTTTTATCTAAAAAATACTTACAAGTTTTAGAAAAATCTTCCCCTGAAAATATGACTTGTCACTTCATAGGAATTTTCGACAATGAGATTTTGGTAGGTATTGCACTTTCGCAATTTTTGGATTTGAATGCACTGGAATCTTTTGGGGAGCGCGACAACGGCATTAAAACCGCTGTACGTAATATTATTTTCGGAAACTTTGCTTCCAACGTGCTTGTTATTGGTAACAATATGCTAACCGGCCAAAATTCATTTGCCTTATCCAATGCTGTTCATCACAAGGAAGCAATGCAAAGCTTGCATGCTGCAACATCGGAATTAAAAAAAATCTTTAAATCCAAAGGCATAAAGATTCACATTACCACGTACAAAGATTTCGACAAGGAAGAAATCAAAAATTTTGACATTCCTGAGTTCCAAAATGACTATCTATTTTCGACGCAACCCAACATGGTTTTCTCGATTAATAAAAACTGGCAATCTGAACAAGATTACATAGAATCACTTTCAAAAAAATACAGAGATCAACATAAAAGAGCCCGAAAAAAAGCAGCATTAATTGAGAAAAGAAAATTGCATTTAGAAGATATTATTGCTCTTGAAGATACTATTTATGAGTTGTATTTTCACGTAGCCAAAAATGCACCTTTTAACACTTTCTTTTTACCAAAGAATCATTTTAGGGTTTTTAAAGAAACTTTTAAAGAAAAATTTCTTTTTTACGGCTATTTTATCGACGAAAAACTCATCGGATTTAATACTTTAATAAAAAACGGAGAAGTCATGGACACTTATTTTCTGGGTTACGACGAAAGTATTCAGCGTGAAAAAATGCTGTATCTCAACATGCTGTACGACATGATTGCATACTCCATCAATAAAAATTTCAACGAAATTATCTTTGCCAGAACCGCTTTGGAAATTAAAAGTTCTGTTGGTGCTAAACCGTTAAAAATGTTCGGATTGATGCATCATAGTTCTAAGATTGTAAATGTATATCTTCCTAAAATATTTAAATATTTAGAACCTGAAACTGTCTGGCAAGAACGCAATCCGTTTAAATAATTTCAGTTATTGGATTGGGAATTGCAACTTTCATTTGTTTGGGTAAAATTTCTATATTCAACTTTGTTTCTGTTCCACAATATTCACCGTCAATTTGAAAACTAACCGGAATATTGGTAGTAACAAATGCTTTATCAGTAGAAATAATTTCAACATCATTGTTATCTACGGGCATATTTCCAGTGATAATTTTACCTAGTACTAATAAATCCATATTTTTCAGAATAACCAATTCAAACTTTCCGTCGTCCATAATTCCATTCGGGTTTATGGAAACTCCGGTGCCGTATTTTTGAGAATTCGCTATAACTATCATTCTTGCCTCACATTCTATCGTTGGAAAATTACCGGTAATTGTTGCCACAAACGGATCGTCTAAATCAATCAAAGTAGACAATGTTTGCAAAGCATATCCCCATTTACCTCGAATGCTTCCGCTTTCATAGTTCTTTATCATTTCTGCATTTACACCCAAATCACTTAAATGAATGCTTTTTTTTCCATTGATAGAAATCATATCGATTTCCATATAATCATTGTGAAAAGCGATTTCTAGGTTTTCTTCAATGGTCGATGGTAAATTCAAATCTACCGCTAAACCGTTAGCAGAACCAGCTGGTAAAATACCAATAATAACATCGTGTGTTTCCATAGCTTCAGCAACCATTTTTATGGTTCCGTCACCACCGGCCACAATAATTCGTTTTGGAATGTAGGTATCATAAAGCACCTTTATGTTTTCACTATCTGAAATTCCTGAAGTATTGTAAATTACAAGATTTAAATTTTCTTTGTCAGCAAAAACAGTAGCAGCATCAATTAGTTCTGACTTATCGACAGCGCCAGAGATAGGATTTACAACTAACATGATATTCTTTTTCAAACTTTTTCTTCTTTTATTGATTAAAAACCTATAAATTGAACTTTTATCAAAAGTAATACAATATATGAAACCAATTTTAAAATTATACCGAGGCTACGCGAATGAGCAAGAATTAATTGTCATGGGCCATGTTTTCAAACCAACATCGGTAGAAGAATATAATTTTCAAAAAAAGAATCTAAAAAATGCTACTTCTGTTATTAAAATGTTTCAAATAAAAACGCAGGCTAACGCCGATGTTTATTTAAAACACAACAATTCCAAAATTCATACCAAAACACTTGTGGATGGCTATTTTAAATTTTGCGTTCCATTAGACCAAGACAAAAATTACGGGTGGATCGATTACGAAGTAAGCATTGTTTATAAAAATGGAACCATCACTACAAAAGACAGTTACATTCGGCCACACAAAGGAAATCTCGGAATTATATCTGATATTGATGATACTTTTTTAGTATCTCACACACTGAATCCTTTGAAAAAATTATATGTTTTATTATTCAAAAACGTAAATAAGAGAAAAATATATGATGATGTTGTTACCCATTATCAGGCTTTGAGTACTGCTGGAAGAGAAAAAAAGGAAGAGTTTAATGCTTTTTTCTATGTTTCCAGCAGCGAGTGGAATTTATACCGTTTCATCACAAAATTCACCGAACTTCACGAGCTGCCTAAGGCGGTGTTACTTTTGAAGGACATTAAAACGAGTCTCACTGACTTTTTCTTCACCGGCAGCGGAAATCACAATCATAAATTTGATAAAATAAAACACATATTGGAGTTTTACCCCAATCTAGAATATGTGCTTCTTGGCGATGATTCACAACATGATCCATATTTATACGAAGCGATTTGCAAAATTTTTCCGGTTACCGTAAAAGCCGTATATATCAGACAGACTGGTTCAACGCAAAAAGAAAAAGTAATAAATGTGATGAAAAATTTAGAAACCTTAAACGTTTCAATTTGTTACTTCAAAAATAGCAGTGAAGCAATCGCGCACTCCAAATCTATTGGAATTATTGTATAAAAAAAGAGTTCCAAAATGGAACTCTCTTTTTTATACATTTTCTATTTCTTCCTGAACAACTTCCCAATCTAAGAGCAGTTTGTCTAACTCTGATTTTTTCTTGTTGTAAGCAGTGAAAAACTTCGCATCTTCGATGTGCTTATCGTAATTAGATGCCAGCATTTTATCATCTTGTTGAATGTCCTTTTCTAATTGTTTAATTTGACTTTCTACTTTACTCAATTTGTTTTGTAAAGCTTTCCCTTTCTTTTGATCTTCGTAAGAAGCTTTGTTACTTTCTTTTGGTGCAGCTGCTTTTTCAGCATCTTTTTTCTCGACTTCACGCATATTCTCCATATTGCGCTGCTCTAAGAAATAGTTGATGTCGCCTAAATATTCTTTTATTTTTTGGTCTTTAAATTCATACACCAAATTTGACATTCCCTGCAAGAAGTCCCTGTCGTGAGAAACCAACAATAAAGTTCCCCCAAATTTTTGAAGTGCGGCTTTCAAAACATTCTTAGATTTAATATCCAGGTGATTCGTAGGTTCATCCATCAACAGAACATTAATCGGTTGCAACAATAATTTACACAACGCTAAACGGTTTCTTTCGCCTCCAGAAAGGACTTTTACCTTTTTCTCCACATCATCGCCTCGAAACAAGAAAGATCCCAGCATATCACGAACTTTCATTCGGTTTGTGTCCGCTGCGGCATCCTCCATGGTTTGCAACAATGTAATTTCACCGTCGAGATATTCTGCCTGATTTTGCGCAAAATAACCCAGTTGTACATTATGACCCAATTTAATATTTCCTTTGTATTCAAATTCATCAACGATAGCTTTGATAAAAGTTGATTTTCCTTGTCCGTTTTGTCCAACGAAAGCAATCTTACTTCCACGCTCCACTAACAGATTGATATCTTTCAAAATCGTAGTATCACCATAGCTTTTAGTTACATTCTCAGCTTCAATCACCACTCTACCCGGTTCTTTCGAAACTGGAAAGGAAATATTCATCACTGAGTTATCATCTTCGTCAACTTCGATACGTTCAACTTTATCTAATTTTTTAATTAACGACTGTGCCATCGAAGCTTTGGAAGCTTTGGCACGGAATTTTTCAATTAATTTCTCTGTTTCTTCAATTTTTTTGGCTTGATTTTTTTGCGTTGCCAATTGCTTTTCGCGAATTTCATGACGTAATTCTAAATATTGAGAATATGGCTTGTTGAAATCATAGGCTTTACCAAGTGAAATTTCGATAGTTCTATTCGTCACATTATCCAAAAACATTTTATCATGTGAAACAATTACCACAACTCCCGGATAATTACGAAGAAAACTTTCTAACCAAATGATACTTTCAATATCCAAGTGATTCGTTGGCTCATCCAGCAGCAAAACGTCATTGGCTTGTAATAATAATTTGGCCAATTCGATACGCATTCTCCATCCTCCGGAGAAAGTCTCCGTTTGATTATCGAAAACTTCTCTTTTGAAACCCAATCCAAGAAGGATTTTTTCCGTGTCACCCACATAATTATAACCACCCAATAATTCAAAACGATGTGTAAACTCGGATAAGTCTTCTATTATCTGGCTATATTCGTCACTTTCATAATCCGTACGCGTTACTAAAAGATGATTGATTTCTTCAAGCTTTTTTTCAACAATTTTTATCTCCGTAAAAGCTTCGTAGGCTTCCTCCAGAACTGTTCTTCCTTGTTCAAAATCAATATCCTGACGCAAGAATCCCATTCGGATATCTTTCTCCTGAGAAATAACACCAGAATCAGGGGCAAAATCTCTCGCCAACATTTTAAGCATAGTCGATTTACCGGCTCCATTTTTCCCTACAAGGCCCACTCTGTCCCCGGCACCCAATCGAAAAGTGACTTCTTCAAATAAATAAGAACCACCAAATGAAACGGATAAATTGTGTATATTAAGCATGTATTGTGATTTTATTCCTTTACAAATGTGTAAATTTGTGTACCGAATTTTCGGTATCAAAAAAGGAAAATTAAATTTTTTGCAAATGTTAAAAAAAGGATCCAAATTATATAGCATTTTAACAGGAACTTGTCCTAAATGTCAGAATGAGAGTATGTATTTGGACAAAAATCCTCTACATTTCAATAAAATATTAAAAATGCATGAAAATTGCGGTCATTGTGGTTTACGTTATCAAATCGAACCCTCTTTTTTTTATGGTGCCATGTACGTAAGTTACGGATTAAATGTGGCCATAGGTATTGCCGCTTTTATAATCTCGTTTGTATTTTTTGATACCAATCTCAAAGTGGCTTTTATCGTTATCATAGCATCCTTGATACTATCTTTCCCCTATGTTTTACGTTTGTCCAGAAACATCTACATCAATATGTTTGTTTCGTACGACCCAAACGCAAAACTTAAGTAATATTATTTCTTTTCTTTTGTTTTAAATCGTTTAACATCAATCACTGGGTCTAAGGGAGTTTGCTTTTCTATGTGGTCAAATAATGCTTTCGCCATTGACGGACCGAGCATTACCCCTCTAGTTCCCAATCCATTCAGTATATGAATCGAATTATGATCTTTATGCGTTCCCACTAATGGTCTCCTGTCTTTTACCGTTGGACGAACACCTGCAAAATGCTCCACGATCTCAAAATCACACGTAATAATTTCTTTTATTCTTTCTATCAATTCCGTTTTTCCTTCTTCCGTAGGCAAGTCAGTTTTGTCTTTCCAATGATAAGTAGCGCCAACTTTAAATAAATCATTACCAAGAGGCAAAATAAAGACACTAGTATTTACAATTACATCTAAATCAAGATCAGGTGCTTTTATAATAAAAAGTTCTCCTTTAGTACCATCTAAAGGCAAATGATTAAAATAAGGATTTGCATGCATTCCAAAACCTTCAGCAAAAATGATATGTTTCGCTTGAATATCTTTATAGCGAATACCATCTGACTCTCTTTTGAGCTCGTTGTAATCAAATGCTTCTTCTAAAAACAGATTATTTCGATTTAAATATTCTCTATATTTATATAACAATAAAGCTGTGTCCACATAACCTGTTTGCAATACTTCGCCGTAACCATTCGGAGAATCAATGCCTACATATTTTTTAAAAATCAGTTTAGTTGATAAAAATGGAGCAAGTCCAACTTTATCCGAAGCAGCAAACCAATTATTCTGTTCTTCAATTGAAAAAAATTTTCTTAAAATGGGCTTTTTAAAATCTATTTTACATTTAAGTTTCTCTTCCAATAAAGAATAGAAATCATTCATCATTATTAATTGCTCTTGCGCATTCCACACTTCACTAAAACGTTTAAGAATTACTGGATTATACAATCCACCAGCGATTTTCGATGAATTTTGCGAATTATTATCCAAAACAAAAATAGATTTGTCATTGCGCAAAGCAACCTCTGCAAATGAAATACCTGCTAAACCAGAACCAATAATTAAATAATCAATCATCTAAAAATTCATTTAAAACTAAATACAAAGAAAGCATTTTAAAACAAAAAACTCTTACCATTACGGTAAGAGTTGATTAATATATTTACGAAAAAGATTTTAATAATTCCACATATCTGATTCGAAATTTCGAATCTTGTCTTTTACTCTTTCTGATTCCAACAATTGGTTTTGCGCATTATCTTTCATGTATTCATCGATATTTCTATCTCCATAAACATTTTCTTCTTTATAGATAACACTATTGAAACGTCTTGAATTTAAGATTTGATCAAAAGAAACAGGCATCGCTGAATTTTTGTCGTTAAAAGCTTTCGCATCATGCAAAACTTCTCTTGCAGCAGGGAAAAATATCCAAAATAACTCTATATAATCTTTCTCCTCGCTGTTCATTGAATAAACATCAGGAGTAACAGGACAAATTCCCAATAAACGGTATTTAAGTTCACTCTGACGTTTATCAAAATACCAGTACCCTTTTATTTTATACTGAGAAACATCTTGAGCAGATAAATCTTGTCTTAAAATGTACTCATCAGAGATTTGATTTCCAGCGTTAATTTGCTCTCTTCCTGCATCAGTAGTATCTATTCGCGTTAATGACCCCTGTATGTCTTGCAACGATTTTTTAGTATTAAAATAACTATCTGTATACACTTCAGTGATTTCACCATTTTTCATTGCCTTGGTCAAGACATCATATAATGACCTTCTTCCAGAACCAATATTTGCAGTGTCAATTGGAAAATACAAAGCAAAATTAATTTTTTCGCTCAAATCAATAATCTCCCAAGTAGTCTTGCCCATTAAGACATCTCTATCATGCACATAACCGTAAGCTAATGGTTTATCATTATCTGAGTCAAGTTGCGCAGTGGTTTTAAGTCCTATTTGGTCCGGAGTTTTTGCATTAAGCAAATTAGATTGCGCAAATGACGCAAAACTTCCCGTAATAGAGATAATAGCGATTAAAAAATTTCTTACATTCATCATGTTATCCTAATAAGAATTGAAGTCGATTTATAAAAATCTACTTATTATTGTATTTCAAAAATTACTGGAGCAGTTCTTGGCAATAAATAGCTTCCTGCACCTACAAGTTTTGTTTTTATTTCAGAGATCGTAACCTGATCACCTCTTCCTGCTTTTGAAAGAACTGCTTTACATTGTGCATTCAATCTGTTTCCAGAAACAACCACAGTAGGTTGACCAGTAACTTTTAAATTAAATCCGACAACATTCAAACCTACTTCAAAATCAAAATCAACTAATTTGGCTCCGATTGTTGCTATTTCTAGATTTGATTTAGGCCCTTTTACCACGCCCATTTCTCCTCTAATAGTTCCAGTAGGACCAGGAATGCCTTTGATTCTAAAAACTTTTTTATCATTAGCAACTTTTCCATCAGACATTTTTCCTGAAACGCTTACAACAACTTCATTACCGCCACCAGGATTCATCACGTATTTACCGTTACCCACCTTTGATAAACCTGAACCCGAAGCATTAACAGCATTATCAGGGATACCTGCAAATGATATTGTCATAGGATTAGATACACCTCTATAAACTACATTCATCTTATCTGCAGAAATTGTAGCAGAATTAGGTCTTGGTACAACAACATATTTTCCTGAGAATTTCAAAGGAATAGTTTTACCGTCTTCAACAAAAGTAAATTGACCGTTGATGTTTTGCTCTCCTACACCGCCCGCAGTCAAAGCAATCTTAGCTTGACCGGTAGATGGATCTAATCTGGCACCAGTAACATTTGTAGGTTTTGTATTCTCATCATAACGACCCAAGACTACTTTACCAGTAACTTGTTCTCCTTGAAAATATGCATTTTTATCTAAAACCACAATAGCTTGGTAGTTACTGTACGAAGCAGCAGCAACAGCTGCCTTACCTAATGCAGTACTATAAACATCTGATTCTGCTTTTTTAACATCATTTTGCCATGCAGATAATTTTGCTAAAGAGGCAACAGCTGGAAAGCCTTTAAAATGATAATCTAAATAAGGAATCGCTATCCCGTCTTTATTCTTAACATCTGCTAAACTAAACTTAGTTTGCACTTCAGATAAGATAGTCGCTAATTTTTTATTATCACCTAAAGCCAACTTCATGTCTGATTTGTACTTTTCAATCGTGGCAACCACTTCGTTTCCTTTAGCCGAATAACCCGCAGGGCTAAACCATATATTGTCGATGTTATCCCCTTTATCCATTGCCTCGTAAGGTAATTTACCGGTTTCAGGATCAACTTCTGTCCCTACTAAAACTTCCGACTTTATTTTTGCAATATAATCGTAAAAGTTTTTTGTAATAACTTCTACTTTGTGAGCTGTTGTAGCCGCCATTGCAAATTCTCCACCAGCTTCGGCAGCTTTTGCATCTAAACCGGCTAACATTTGAGCGTTTGACTGCTCAGCTGAAGTGTTTGAACCTTCAAATTTTTCATTCATCAATCCAAAAGCTGACAATACTTCTTTGGACATATTTAATGCTAACATTGCGATAAAAACCAAGTACATTAGGTTAATCATCTTCTGCCTAGGGGTTAGTTTTCCTCCTGCCATATTTTCTAATAATTAGTTTATTGTTTTTTTATAGTTCGAAACTAATTATCCTTTATTATTCATTGCAGAAAGCATTCCACCATATACGTTGTTTAAAGACGATAGGTTAGAAGTCAATGACAGCATTTGATCTTTTAATTTTAAGTTATTTTCAGCAACTTCCTCATTTATTTGAGCATTTCTGGAAGCACTTTGCAATTGTATTTTATACAAACTGTTCAATGATTCCATTTGTGCGGCAGCTAAACTTAATTCTTCACTGTATTTTTTTGTAGATGCAATAGAATCTACAGTAGGTGCAATTCCTTTTGCAGCTGACTCGAAATTTTTAATACTATTTCCTAAGCTTGCCATTAACTCCCCATCGATTTTAGCATCTTTTAACATAACATCTAATTTTTGAGACAATAATCCTTGTGCATCAGAAGTTGCCTCCACTTTTTTGGTGGCTGGTTTAGCTTGACCATTAGCTAATTCTGGATAAACCAAAGTCCAATCCAAATCATTATCAACTGGTTCGAATGCTGAAAGCGCAAAAATTAGTGCTTCAACCACAAGACCTATGGTAAGCATTAAGTTACCCGTTAAGAATCCAAATTCAATATGGGTAATTTTGAATAATGCTCCAATGATTACAACCGCCGCTCCCATACCGTATGCGAAATTCATTGCTTTTTTGCTTAATAATGCCATAATAGTGTTTTTAAAAATTTAATAGATTTGGTTTCTTTTTTTAATTATTTCTTTTTCCCGATTCCGGTGGTTTGAACTCCCATGTAATCCTGAACAGTTCTAAAACCAACGTAACTTCTTGCGGAATCTGCATATTCATAGTCTCTTGTGCTTACCTGTAGGAAATAAGCAACATCTTTCCATGAACCACCGCGAAGCACTTTTCGTTTATTTGAGCCATCCTGAACATTTGGATTCATTGAGGAAACGTATTCATAGGCATTAGGATCATACGAAGAATCAGTCCATTCAGAAACATTTCCTGCCATATTATAAAGGTTGTAGCCATTAGGCTCATACGATTTTGCCTCCACTGTATACAAAGCTTCATCAGCGGCATAGTCTCCCCTGTTTGGCTTAAAATTAGCTAAAAAACAACCTCGGTCATTTTTGGTATATGGTCCACCCCAAGGATATGTTGCTGACTCAAGACCACCTCTGGCAGAGTATTCCCATTCCGCTTCAGTTGGTAATCGGAAAGAATTAATCAAATCTTGTCCTTTCTTTTTAGATTTTACGTAGCTATTTTTATTCAATGTTCTCCAAGCACAAAATGCTTTCGCTTGAGTCCATTTTACACCTACTACAGGATAATCTCCGTAGGCCTTGTGCCAGAAATAGTCATTATGCATTGGTTCGTTGTACGAATAAGCAAAATCTTTTATCCATACAGTAGTGTCTGGATAAACGTTAACTTCTTCCGTTTTGATGAAATCTTTTCTTCTTCCTACTTTTGCTTTGGCAGCAGCCTGAATATCCATCCAAGAATAACGGAATTTCAATTTATTAACATCAATAGTTCTTAACCCATTGTAGGACTCCTCTATTGGCAAGTACATTGAGTCCATCACTTCAGCATATTCCGCATCCGGATACAACTTAGTATCTTTGATTAATTTTACTTTTTTGTTCAGTTTTCTTCCCGCGTAAGGATCATCAGCAGTTCCTACACTATAATAATTATCATACATGTATTTGTCATACGCCGTCATTTTATCCGGATCAGAATCATTAAAAGCAAAATCACCAATACTTCCGCTATTTTTACCTTTAGCAGCTGTTGGATCAGCTGTTTGTCCGCTCATGTCTGCCATAATTGCTAACCGAACTCTCATAGTAGAATCTTTTACCCACTCTACAAACTGACGGTATTCACTATTTGTAATTTCTGTTTCATCCATATAAAAGGAACGAACGGTTACTGTTTTTGTAGGAGCATCTTCCACATTAGCTAAATCAGCATCTGATTTACCCATGATAAAAGAACCACCAGGAATTAATGCCATTCCATACGGTTTTTCAGGATGCCATTTGCCTCCATTAATACCAACTAATTCTCCTTTATCGCTTGATTTACCACAGCCGATCAAAAGGGCCAAAATTGACGTATATGCAATGAACTTCTTCATATAAATTTTGTTATCTATTCATTATTTTAAAGTGTGTAAACCTATTTATTATTTATTTATAAAACAATATTTTTATTATAAAATTAATTCAAGCTCAAAAATAATGTTAAATAAAATACAAAAAAAATATTTTATCGGCAAAATACCAAAATAACCGATTAAATACATCTAAATCGAATTTTTTGTGTATTTCATAAAGATAAACCTATTATAAAACACATTAATTTTCAAACCTTTTTTAAACATTGAATTGTAAACCTAGTTCAAGTGTTTATACAATATTTTTACGCTGTGCTTTCCACCACCTTTCAGGTAATTCTTGATTGCATGCCATTAAATATTCGTCATAAGAACATGGTAATAACGTGTTTCTTTTTAATTTATTATTAACATTTGAAATAAATGGAATTTCTATCCACCAACGATCCGTTTTGTCACTTTTATAGAAAACAAGTTCCTCTTCCTCCAATGGAACAATGTATTTTAAATAGTTTTCTTTACTTCCGAAAGGATACTCAGTGGAACGATAATGAAAACCTTCAATAAAATACCAAATTACCTGTGCAATCAGTACCGATTCTTGTTTCGAATTATTGTGATTGAATATCCCAAATGAAGAAACTTTATCACTTATTCCAGCGTATCTAGACAAAGAACAAATCTCTTTTCCATTAAAACCATTTGGTTGAAACGAAATAAAATTTCCGGAATCAGACGATTTAACAGAAGTCAGATCGATACTAACTATATCAGCATCTCTGAAAACTGGCTCTGAAATAGCAATGTTATTAAAAACTTCTCCCAACCTATAGCTGTCAAAAAATAATTTTTCTATCAAATCTATTTCTTCCTGCGAATTAAAATAAGTCTGATAGCCTATGTTACAATAGTTAAAAAGATTATTGGGTTCGTCCACAATTATTTTTGTCAAATAAGAAGCAGCAGAAAGTTCCTCTTCATCTTTACCAAAATCAAATTTGCTGTCGATAGAAACTAAATTTACCATTTGCTCCAAATCATCATAGGCTCTATAAAGCGCATAAGTTATATCTTGAGAACCACCGATTACAATTGGCATTATTTTTTTCTTGATTAATCCTGCGACAACTTTTTTCACTGCAAAATAAGTGTCCGCAGCTGAATTTCCAGCGAGAATATCGCCCAAATCTGCGATAGAAGCATCCCAATTACCGGGAAACAAACCATACAACTCTTTTCTAAGCGGCATTAAATCAACATCCGACACCGCTTTTTTATCTCCTCGATTTTCTAAAACGCCTATTACAGCAATTTTAATTTTGTTTAAATCAGGGAATTGTTCATTGGTATGCAAAACTATTTTACTTCCCAGTTGCTGCGAAGTCAATCCGTTTATAAACTCTAGGATTTCATCGTCTACGGGTTTCAGAAAATCAAATTCCATTCTTTACTTTTTTGCTACGGGTTTCTTAACTGCTGGTTTCTTTGCTACTGCTTTTTTTGCAGGTGCTTTTTTAGCGGCTACTTTTTTGGCCGGCGTTTTCTTGTCAATCATTTCCTGAACTTCTGCCAATGTCAATTTAGTAGCATCAACATCTTTGCTTAATTCGATTTTGATTTTCCCTTTGGTAATAACCGAGCGTCCCCAACGGGCTTTTTCGACTAGAATTCCTTCGTCCTCCCAGTTGTGCAAAACTTTATCAATATTCTTTTGCAATTTATCCTCAATCAATGCTTCAATATCCGATTGAGACAGATTATCAAAATTGTATTTCTTACTCACATTTATAAATAAGCCGTCCCATTTGATAAAAGGACCAAAACGACCCGTTCCTTTTTGAACGCCTTCGCCTTTGTAAACTGCTATTGGCGCATCTGCCAGAGCTTTTTCATCAATTAATTCTTGGGCTCTTTCAAAATCTACGTCTAATGGATTTTCGCCTTTTGGCAAAGAAACGAAAGCCGCACCATGACGAATATAAGGACCATAACGTCCATTACTTACCTCAACTTCTTCTCCTTTATATTCACCCAAATTTTTTGGCAACAAAAACAAATTCAACGTTTCCTCTAAAGTGATATTTCCAATATTTTGATCCGTCATTAAACTGGCGAATTTTTTCTCTTCATCATCTGCAGCTCCAATTTGAGCCATTGGTCCAAATTTCCCTAAACGCACCGAAACTGGCTTACCGGTTTTTGGATCTGTTCCCAGAATTCGTTCACCGCTTTCTCTTTCAGCATTCGCCTCTACATCTTTCACTGTTGGGTGAAATGTATCGTAAAACTCCTGCATCATTTTTGTCCATTCAATATTTCCTTCGGCAATTTCATCGAAATCCTGTTCCACTTTTGCAGTGAAATTATAATCTAAAATGTTTCCGAAATTCTTTACCAAGAAATCAGTAACAATCGTTCCAATATCTGTAGGCACTAATTTTCCTTTATCAGAACCTGTATTTTCTTTTAGCAACTTCTCTCCTACTTTCCCGGATTGCAATATTAGCTGCGTATAATTACGTTCCTGACCGTCAAGATTTCCTTTCTCGACATAATTTCTGTTGATAATCGTAGAAATCGTCGGTGCGTAAGTAGAAGGACGACCAATCCCAAGTTCTTCTAATTTTTTTACCAAAGAAGCCTCCGTATATCTTGCAGCTGCGCGAGAATATCTTTCTGTCGCTGTAATGTAATTGTTTCCTAATTTTTCATTGACTTTCATCGCCGGCAACATGCCTTCCTGCTCTTCTTCATCGTCATCATGACCTTCCAAGTATACTTTTAAGAAACCTTCAAAAAGCAATACTTCACCTGATGCAGTAAAAATTTCACCGTGATTGTTCGCTTCAATTTTCACGTTAGTACGTTCTAATTGTGCATCACTCATTTGCGAAGCCAACGTTCTCTTCCAAATCAAATCATACAAACGCGCTTGATCTCTGTCGATATCTACCGTATGACGCGACATGTCCGTAGGACGAATCGCCTCATGTGCTTCCTGTGCTCCTTTGCTTTTATTGACAAAAGTTCGAGGTTTAGAAAACTCTTTCCCATAGGATTTGATAATTTCAGCCTGAGCAGCTTCCATCGCATCTTTGGATAAGTTCACACTATCCGTTCTCATGTACGTAATAAGTCCGGCTTCGTACAACCGTTGTGCGAGTTGCATGGTAATTCCAACAGGCAAATACAATTTACGTGCGGCTTCTTGTTGCAGAGTTGACGTTGTAAATGGACCAGTCGGTGATTTTTTGGTAGGCTTCGTTTCTAAATCGGCTACCTTATATGTAGAACCTATATTTTTATTTAAAAAATCTTCAGCTTCTTTTTTAGTACTAAAATTTTTAGGAAGTTTGGCTTTGAATGTTTTTCCGGATTCGTTAGTGAATTCAGCTACAACAGAATACGATGCAGTTGCATTAAAGTTTTGAATTTCTCTTTCGCGCTCTACAACCAAACGAACGGATACTGATTGTACACGACCCGCAGAAAGTCCTCCTTTTATTTTTCTCCAAAGTACTGGTGACAGTTCATAACCAACTAATCGGTCCAAAACACGACGTGCTTGTTGTGCATTGACTAAATTATAATCGATTTCTCTTGGATTATCAATCGCTTTTAAAATCGCTGTTTTAGTAATTTCGTGAAAAACAATTCGCTTAGTTTTGGTTTTGTCTAATTTTAATTCTTCGGCTAAATGCCAAGAAATAGCCTCACCCTCACGATCCTCATCACTCGCTAACCAAACCATTTCAGCTTTTTTTGCCAACCCTTTTAATTTGGTGACCAATGCTTTTTTATCGGCTGAAACTTCATATTTAGGTTTGAAACCATTTTCTACATCTACACCAATTTCTTTAGATGGCAAGTCGGCAATATGCCCGTAACTTGACTCCACTTGGAAATCACTTCCTAGAAATTTCTCGATTGTTTTTGCCTTTGCAGGTGATTCCACTATAACTAAATTCTTTGCCATATTCCGATTGTTTATGTCGGCAAAAGTATATGATTTTTTTAAATTTTGAGTTTTTTAAATTTGAAAAGTAAATTTTCTCGATGAATTACAGGTTCTGAATGATTTGAATTCTTTGATTTAAAAACAAATTAAACAATTTTATTTGATCCAAAATAAAAAGTTTTTGACGCAATATTTATTAAAGCATCCTTCTAATTAAATACTTAAATTAAATAAATCCTCCTTCAAATTCGTTCTTCTTATACCACGACAACATTTAAACCCAGATCTTCCAGTTTCGTTTTAGTTTCGATGTCGATACCAGAGTCCGTAATCAAAACATCAATTTTTTCTAAATTGCAAATCTTCCCAAATCCTCTGACATTCATTTTAGTCGAATCTGCCAACACGATAACTTTTTCGGCAACATCAATCATCGCTTGATTTAAATGGGCCTCCATCGCATTTGACGTACTCAACCCAAACTCTAAATGAAGCCCATCCGTGCCTATAAATAATTTATTACAGGAAAATTGACTTAAAATTCCTTCTGCAATAGCACCCACAACTGAAGTTGATGCTTTTCTAATATCTCCACCCAATTGAATGGTGTCAATTTCTGAATGTTTGCAAAGTTCTAAAGAAACTTTCAGCGAAGGAGTTAGCACGGTCAATTTTTGAAACCCTCCCATCATTTTGGATAAATTATGTATAGTAGTCCCGGAGCCCATAATAATATAATCATTGTTGCTAATATAACTTAAAGCCGCTTTTGCAATAAGCATTTTTTGTTCTACCTGAAGCAATTCTTTATCACTTACATTTCTTTCGAACGCATAAATGGGTTGTTTACTTGCACCTCCATGAGTACGATGCAACAGATTTTTGTTTTCTAAAAAACTCAAGTCCTTTCGTATGGTTACGGATGAAACCTTGTGAGTTTCACAAAGTTCCACTACATTGACATACCCCTTTTGATTTAATTCTTGAATTATTAGTCCCTGTCTGATATTAATTATAGCCATATTACTGTTTAAAATTCAAATAAAGATAGGTATTCTTTTAGAAATAAAAAAAAACTATTTACTTTGAACAGCTTCACTTTGTTTCGACTTATTTCGTTATTTTTGTAAAACGAAATATTGTGTTGCGAAATAAAAACAATAAAATGAAAAGATCGGAACAAATAGCCCAACTTACGAACACCAAAAATTGGGATGCAATCATAATTGGCGGCGGCGCTAACGGATTAGGAATAGCGTTAGACGCAGCTAGCAGAGGTTTTAAAACCATATTGTTAGAATCAATTGATTTTGCAAAAGGAACCTCCAGTCGAAGCACAAAGTTAGTTCATGGCGGGGTTCGGTATTTAGAACAAGGAGATATTGCTTTGGTACGTGAAGCCCTAAAAGAAAGAGGTCTAATGGCTCAAAACGCCAGTCACTTGGTAAAAAACCAATCCTTTGTGATTCCAAATTACAATTGGTGGGGTGGATATTTCTACGCCGTAGGATTAACCATCTACGATATGTTAGCCGGAAGATTAAATTTAGGCGCCTCTAGATATATTTCAAGAAAAAAACAATAGAATTGCTTCCAACCATTACACAAAAAGGATTGGTTAGCGGCGTTGTATATCAAGACGGCCAGTTTGATGATTCGCGTTTGGCGATCAACATTGCACAAACAGCCGTTGAAAAAGGAGCCACGCTTTTGAACTATTCGAAAGTGATTAATTTATTAAAAGATGAAATAAATCAAGTTACAAAAGTAGCATTTGAAGATAAAGAAACCGGTATTAAATATAAACTGACCGGAACTGCGGTTATTACCGCTACTGGGGTTTTTACGAATTCAATCATGAAGATGAACGATTTGGAATACAAAAAATATTTTGTTTAAAGCCAAGGAATTCACCTGGTTTTTGACAAATCTTTCTTACCAAGTCAAAACACTTTAATGATTCCAAAAACAAGTGAAGGGCGCGTTTTATTTGCGGTACCGTGGCATAATAAAATTGTGGTAAGAACCACCGATACTTTGGTGAAAAAATCAAGTCTGGAACCAATTGCCTTGGAACAAGAAATTGATTTCGTTTTAGAAATTGCCCAAAGATTTTTAGAGAAGAAACCAACCAGAGCGGATGTTTTATCTGTCTTTGCAGGATTAAGACCATTGGCAGCGCCAGAAAAAAAAGGACAACGGACCAAAGAAGTTTCCAGAATCCATAAAATAATTGTTTCGGATACTGGATTAATCACAATCACTGGAGGAAAATGGACAACGAACCGAAAAATTGCTGAGGACGTTGTTGTCAAAGCGATCAAAGTCCATAATCTACCTAAAAACGGATGTAAAACGGAACATATTGCCATTCATGGAAATATAGCAAGCTCAGAAACTGACCGCGAAAATCATTTATACATTTATGGAACTGACATTCCAAAAATATTGAAATTACAGGAAGACGAGCCTTTTTTAAAAGAAAAGCTACATCCCAATTATGAGTACACAATGGCTAAAGTAGCATGGGCTATTCGTTTCGAAATGGCCAGAACCATAGAGGACGTATTAGCCAGACGCGTACGTCTTTTGGTTTTAGACGCCCGAGCAGCCATTGATTCTTCTAAAAAAGTTGCCCAATTATTAGCGACAGAATTAGGATATGATAACGCTTGGGCTGAAACTCAAACGGATGAATTTAGAGCTCTAGCCAACGATTTTCTTTTGACCGAATTTCATGTAAAATAATCTATTAACCTAAAAACGCCAAAAATGAAAAATAAACTAATTCTTGCCCTTGACCAAGGGACTACTTCATTAAGGGCAATTGTCTTTAACCACGATGGAGAAATTGTCAACGTTTTGCAAAAATCCTTTGAACAAATTTTCCCTAAACCAGGATCGGTAGAGCACGATCCAAACGAAATTTTGTCCTCACAAATGAGCGTAACCGCTGAAGTTATTGCTAAAGTGGGAATCTCAGGAAAAGAAATCGCCGCCATTGGCATTACCAATCAAAGAGAAACCACAATTGTTTGGGATAGAGAAACTAATAAACCAATTTATAATGCCATCGCTTGGCAAGATAGAAGAACTGCAAAATATTGCGACACATTGAAAGCTCAAGGCCACGGAGATATAATTAAAGAAAAAACAGGATTGGTTTTAGACGCCTATTTTTCTGCCACAAAATTAAAATGGATTTTGGACAATGTGGAAGGAGCACGTGAAAAAGCAGAACAAGGAAAATTATGTTTTGGAACGGTCGACACTTGGCTTATTTGGAAACTGACCCGAGGTAAAATGTTCCTGACTGATGTTTCTAATGCAAGTCGTACCATGATGTTAAACATTCATACTCTTGAATGGGACCAGGAACTATTAAATTTATTCGATATCCCGCAATCGATATTGCCCGAAATAAAACAAAGTAGCGAGGTGTATGGAGTGACCTCAACCACGCTATTTTCTACAAAAATTCCTATAGCCGGAGTTGCCGGAGATCAGCAAGCAGCCCTTTTTGGTCAACTATGGATCGAACCTGGAATGGTAAAAAACACGCATGGAAGCGGTTGTTTTATGTTGATGAATACTGGCGAAAAGCCCGTTTATTCTAAAAACAATTTATTATCAACCATAGCCTGGAAAATTAACGGAAAAACAACCTATGCCTCAGATGGTAGTGTTTTTGTTGGTGGTGCTTCCTTACAATGGCTGAGAGATGGTGCTATAATGACTGACGCCGCCCATGAAATTGAAGAATTATCAGCCAGTGTTCCAGACAACGCGGGGTGTCTATTTTGTTCCCGCACTGACAGGTTTGGGAGCATCTTACTAAGACCAATATGCTCGAGGAGCCATAACTGGGATAACTCGAGGAACCACAAACGCACACATTGTGAGAGCAACTCTCGAAGGAATAACCTGTCAAGTTTATGATTTAGTAAAAGCCATGGAAGCTGATTTCGAAAAAAAGGGAACAGAATTAAGAGTAGATGGCGGAGCGGTTGCCAATAATTTATTGATGCAATTTCAATCGGATATTTTTGATTTTAAAGTGATACGTCCGAAGACATTAGAAACAACAGCCTTGGGAGCCGCTTATTTAGCCGGTTTAGCTATCGGATATTGGGACAGCGTAGATGAATTACAAAAACAATGGACAACAGACCGTGAATTTTTACCCGAAATGCCCAGCGAGACTGTCACTGAATTGGTTAAAAACTGAGATAAAGCGGTAGGCCGAGCTGGAAACTGGACAGAAGATTAATCACTAAAACCAAAAATTATGACTCCATTTACAGCAGAAATTTTAGGGACGATGCTTATGATTTTATTAGGTAACGGTGTCGTTGCGAATGTCGTTCTTAAAGAAACCAAAGGAAATAATTCCGGTTGGATTGTCATTAGTACAGGATGGGGCTTTGCCGTTTTTGTAGGCGTTGCCGTCGCAGGCCCGATTAGTGGCGCACATTTAAATCCAATTATCACTTTAGGTCTGGCGCTCATCGGGAAATTTGCATGGTCTCAAGTTGCTTCTTACATACTGGCTCAAATGATTGGAGCTATGTTAGGTGCGCTTTTGGTATGGCTTTCTCATAAAGATCATTTTTCTGCTACAGAGGGCGAAAGCGATAAACTTTCCTGCTTTTGCACAGTACCCGCGATTCGGAATTACTCTTCCAATTTGATGAGTGAAATCATCGCTACTTTTGTCTTGATTTTTGTAATATTTTATATCGCAGGTCCAGAGCTTGTAATGAGTTCTGATACTAGTGCTACAATTGGACTTGGGACTGTTGGTGCTCTACCAGTAGCTATTTTAGTTTGGGCTATTGGATTGTCATTGGGAGGTACCACAGGATTCGCTATAAATCCTGCAAGAGATTTGGGCCCTCGAATCATGCACGCTATTTTACCAATAAAAGGAAGTAGCGATTGGAGCTATTCCTGGGTCCCTCTTATTGGTCCAATAATAGGATCCTGTTTGGCCGCAGCCCTTTATGTGGTGCTGCTCTAACCTTTTTATTTACAAGTATAATCATGCGAAAATTATTTTTCCCCACTATAATTTCTATTATAGCGCTGGCTGGATACGCCCGAGAAATAAGTATTTCTGACAGTATTCCAACAGCTACAAAAAGCAAAAAACCAAACCTAATAAATTTTGATGTAGTATTAAAAACGAGGCACCTATGGAGGGGACTAGTCATCAATGCAAGCACGACTGCCATGGTTAACATTCATTATGCTTTAGATAAAAAACAAAATCTTACCGTTGATGTTTGGGGCGGAAAGGAGTTTGACAGGGGTACAAAGAAATTAATTACTACATTCAATACCAAAATAATGGTTTTTCAATTGCTTAGTGGGACCTATTGAATGCTACAAATATTGAAAATTCAGCTGTTTTTAATTATGATCGAAAGTCAACCACGCACATTCTTGATTTAAGAACATCCTACCAATTTCCTTTGCGTATAGAAGCTGATTTTCTGTTTTATGGCAATGATCTTGAATTGCTGGACAACCTCGATTATAAAAATAGGTATTCAACCTATGTAGAATTAGGCTATCCACTGTTGAAAAATCAAAAAATCATTTAAGAGGCTTATTTAGGAGCCAGATTTGCCTTAAATGGTACCTCCCATTTGTATACAAATGACCCAAACAGTAATTTTGATATCGTAAATACTGGAATCCGGATTTACAAAAACATTCAGATTCTACATTCTAATGTTCCCGTTTCTGCAATAGCAATGTGGAATCCAACGCTTAAAATTGCCCGAATTCAATTGGGTGTAGTATTGTTTTGATAACAAATTCAACAGCATATTGTTTGTTAACGAAAAAGTTCTTTTAAAAATAAAAGAACTTTTTTTTATCCCCAAATAAAAACACAAAACATTGTTAATTCTTAATCTGACATCTTGTCATATTTATTTGAATTCCCTTATCTTTGCACTTTGAAAATATAGGATGGAAAAGATTATTGAAGAAAGCAAACAAGGAGAAAGTCTTGTTTTAGAAAATAAACCCGAGAACACAAAGAAACTTTTTATTGAGAGTTACGGTTGCGCAATGAATTTTTCAGACAGCGAAATTGTAGCTTCTATATTATCCGGAAACGGATACAATACAACGCAAATTCTGGAAGAGGCCGATTTAGTTTTGGTAAATACTTGTTCGATTCGGGATAAAGCGGAACAAACTATTCGCAAACGCTTGGAAAAATACAATGCGGTGAAACGCATCAATCCAAAAATGAAAGTAGGCGTTTTAGGTTGCATGGCCGAGCGTTTAAAAAGTCAATTCCTTGAAGAAGAAAAAATTGTAGACCTAGTTGTGGGTCCTGATGCCTATAAAGATTTACCGAACCTTTTGCAAGAAGTGGAAGAAGGACGCGATGCGATTAACGTGATTTTGTCGAAAGACGAAACTTATGGTGATATTTCGCCCGTTCGATTGATGAGCAACGGAATTACGGCTTTGGTTTCTATCACCCGTGGTTGTGATAATATGTGCACGTTTTGCGTGGTACCTTTTACCCGAGGGAGAGAACGAAGTAGAGAACCGCAGAGTATCATGACCGAAATTCAGGATTTGTGGAATAAAGGGTTTAAAGAAATTACACTTTTGGGACAAAATGTAGATAGTTATTTATGGTACGGCGGCGGATTGAAAAAAGATTTTGAAAATGCAACCGAAATGCAAAGAGTTACTGCAGTTGATTTTGATCAATTACTAGAAATGGTAGCGGTTGGTTTCCCAAAAATGAGAATCCGATTTTCGACTTCAAATCCACAAGATATGCACGAAAGTATTTTGCACGTGATTGCAAAACACCAAAATATTTGCAAACACATTCATTTACCGGTTCAGTCAGGAAGTAATAGAATCCTAAAAGAAATGAACCGATTGCACACGCGTGAAGAATACATGACTTTGATTGACAAAATCAGAACTATTATTCCGAATGGTTCAATTTCACAGGATATGATTTCAGGTTTCCCAACAGAAACCGAAGACGATCATCAAGACACTTTGAGTTTGATGGAGTATGTGAAATATAATTTTGGTTATATGTATTCGTATTCAGAACGTCCGGGAACTTTGGCAGGAAGAAAAATGGAAGATGATGTTACCGACGAAACTAAAGCCAGAAGATTACAGGAAATTGTCGATTTACAACAAAAGCACGCTTGGCTCCGCAGTGAAGAATTCATTGGTCAAACTGTAGAGGTTTTGGTAGAAAAAGTTTCAAAAAAATCAACAGAAGAGTTTTCTGGAAGGAATTCACAAAGTATTACCGTAGTTTTTCCAAAAGAAGATTATAAAATTGGAAATTTTGTAAATGTGAGAATTACTTCTTGCACCAGCGGAACTTTGAAAGGAGAAGCAGTTGGTTTGAGTCAAATGAATTAAAAATTAGCCACAGATTAAAAAGATTTTCACAGATTTCTTTTTAATTCTTTAATCTTTATAATCTGCTACAAAAAATTAAAACGTTGTGATAGAAGGATACAGAGAGCAAGAAACGTATAAAATAATAGGAATTTGTATGGAAGTCCATCGAATATTAGTACCTGGTTTACTTGAAATTGTGTATAAAGATGCATTAGAAATAGAATTCAAGCTAAACGATATTTCTTATGAAAGAGAAAAAGAATTTTCGATTAATTATAAAGGTGAGATTTTGCGTAGTAAATTTAACGCCGATTTTATTGTATGTGAAGATATTGTATTAGAAATAAAAGCTGTGAAAGAATTTTGCAATGAACATATTGCACAAATTTTAAATTATTTGAAATTAGCAGATTCAGAAGTTGGATTATTAGTTAATTTTCAAAATAAATCTTTACAATATAAAAGATATGTTTTGTAAATAAAATTAAGTAAATCTGTGAGAATCTTTTTAATCTGTGGCAAAAAAAATAAAATATGGAATCAGTTCAAGCGATAAAACAACGATTTGAGATTATCGGAAATGATCCGAAACTTAATCGTGCGATAGAAAAAGCCATTCAGGTAGCTCCTACTGACATTACGGTATTAGTAGCGGGAGAAAGCGGAGTTGGAAAAGAGAATATTCCCAGAATTATTCATTCGCTTTCGCATAGAAAGCACGGAAAATATATTGCCGTTAACTGTGGTGCGATTCCAGAAGGAACGATTGACAGTGAACTCTTCGGTCATGAAAAAGGTGCTTTTACCGGAGCAACAGGAACCCGTGAAGGATATTTTGAAGTGGCTGACGGCGGAACAATTTTTCTGGATGAAGTTGGTGAATTACCGTTAACCACTCAAGTACGTTTATTACGTGTTCTCGAAAATGGTGAATTCATAAAAGTAGGTTCTTCTCAGGTTCAAAAAACAGACGTACGAATTGTAGCCGCTACGAATGTCAATTTATTTGATGCGATTGAAAAAGGTAAATTCCGTGAAGATTTATATTATCGTTTGAGTACGGTGGATATTACTTTGCCGCCTTTGAGAGACCGAAAAGATGACATTCATTTATTGTTTAGGAAATTCGTTGCGGATTTTGCGCATAAATATAAAATGCCTCCTTTGAAACTTGACGAAAATGCGGTTCAGTTACTGCAAAAATTTCGTTGGAGCGGAAACATTCGACAATTGCGGAATGTAGCGGAACAAATCTCCGTTTTGGAAACAAACAGAGATATATCTGCCGTGACATTACAATCTTATTTGCCCGCGCAGGGAAGCAATTTACCTTCTGTAATTAAAGACAAAAAAAGCGAAAGTGATTTTAGTACCGAAAGGGAAATTTTGTACAAAGTGCTTTTTGACATGAAAAGTGATTTGAATGATTTGAAAAAATTAACGCTGGAACTGATTCAAAATGGAGGCTCAAAAGTGCAAGAGACGAATCAAAATTTAATTAAAAAAATATACGGTTCAAAAGAAAGCGATAGTGAAATAGATTTTGAAGAAGAACCGAGAGCATCATTGATAGCGGCTCAAAACAATGAGGATTTATATCAGGAACAGGACGACAATTATCTTTTTGCAGAAACTGTCGAGGAAGAAGAAACCTTGCGTTTAGAACAAAAAGAAATCGAAATGATTATAAAATCATTAGAAAAAAACAAAGGAAAACGAAAAGCTGCCGCGGATGAATTGGGCATTTCTGAAAGAACTTTATACAGAAAAATTAAGCAATTTGATTTGTAGTTTTTTTAACAAAGACATAAAGACGCATATGCTTTGATTGAAAATCAATATATTTGACCCGAGTTTTAGCACACTGGCGAAGCAATTTTTAAAATAGAAAATGAAACAAATAAAACTTATTCTTCTTTCGATAATAATAGTGAGTATCAACAGTTGCTCGGTTTATAACTTTACAGGAACCGGTAAAATTGATGCCGAAACATTTCAAGTGGGCTTTTTTCAGAATAATGCGGAACTAATTGAACCCGGAATTGACCGCACCTTTACATTAGAACTTCAAGATTTGATTTTGAACCAAACCAATTTGAACTTGGTCAAAAACGGTGCTGATTTGACGTATGAAGGAGAAATTGTAGATTACAGAATCAGTCCAATGACAGCAACCGCGGATCAGCGAGCTGCTCAAAACCGTCTGACGATTCGAGTGAATGTTCGTTTTACCAATAAGAAAAAAGAAGCAGATGATTTTGAAAAACCATTCACATTTTTCTATGATTATCCCGCAGAACAACAATTAACAGGAGCTACATTAAACTCAGCTTTGAAAGATATTTTCGAAAGAATAACACAAGATATCTTTAATGAGTCATTAGCTAAATGGTAAATTAAAGTTTAATTATTTAACATTAAAAATGAACGTAACCGATTATACTTATTTGATTAACAAACCCGATGCTGTCAATGAAAAGCAAACGGAAGATTTAGAAAAAGTATTGGAACAGTTTCCTTATTTTCAAAGTGCCAGAGCTATTCAATTAAAAGGACTTTACAATCAAAATAGTTTTAAATATAATGCTGCTTTAAAAATAACGGCAGCCTATTCAACGGACAGATTGGTTTTATTTGATTTCATCACATCGGATACGTTTACGTCAATTCATAAAAGTCTGTATGATAGAAAAGCACTCGAAATTCTAGACCTCGAAGTAATAGATAGCGAGATTCTTATTGCTGAAGAAAAACCAGAACTTAAAATAACCACGTTAGAACAATCTATCCTGACTTCAATAAAGGAAGCTTCTCCAATCGCGAAGAAGGATCATTTAACAAAAGTTGAAGAAAAGTTAGCCATTGGTACGCCGTTGGATTTCTCCAAAAAAGAACAACATTCCTTCCAAGAATGGCTTCAGCTTTCGCGCACGGAACCTATCAAAAGAGAAAGTGAGCAACCAACTAATAAACCTGCTCCACTTATAGATGCCGACAAAAGGAAAAAAACAGAACTTATCGACAAATTTATTGAAAAGAGTCCGAAGATTTCTCCAGTAAAACATGGTGTGCCTTCCACGGTCAATTTCGACCTAAATGCAGTGGACAATTCTTCGTTGATGACAGAGACTTTAGCCCGTGTTTATTTGGAACAAAAAAAATATCAAAAAGCGATTCAAGCTTATGAAATATTAATTTTGAAATATCCAGAAAAAAGTAGTTTCTTTGCAGACCGCATATCGGATATTAAGATTTTACAACATAATAATAATTAAACAATGAGCACATTTTCAATTTTTTTAGTTTTAATAACTATCGTTTGTTTTCTATTAATCGTAGTTATCATGGTTCAAAACCCTAAAGGTGGCGGATTATCCTCTACAATAGGTGGTGCTCAAATGTTAGGTGGAGTACAAAAAACCACCGATTTTTTAGACAAAAGCACATGGACATTAGCAACTATACTTATTGCACTTATATTACTTTCAAGCTTGAGCTTTACAGGAACATTAAGTGATACAGATTCGAAAATCATTGAAAACACAGGAAGTTCCGTACCAACAACAAACACGCCAGTTGCTCCTGCACAAAATACACCTGCTGCAACAAATCCAGCGAAATAAATCATTACAACGTATTCTAAATGCCAGCCTGTCAAAGCTGGCATTTTTTATAAGAAATTATGTCAGTGTTACTAGGATGGCATAATTTCTGAAATCTTTACAGCAGTTAAAATAAATAATATAAAATATAAAATTATGGCTTTAAACATCAAACCACTTTCAGACAGAGTTCTTATCGAGCCCGTTGCTGCTGAAACCAAAACTGCTTCAGGGATTTTTATTCCAGATACAGCCAAAGAAAAACCACAAAAAGGAACTGTTGTTGCTGTTGGAAACGGAACAAAAGACCACACCATGACTGTAATAGTTGGTGATTCTGTCCTTTACGGAAAATACGCTGGTACTGAATTAAAACTGGAAGGAAAAGATTATTTGATTATGCGTGAAGACGATATTTTAGCAATTATCTAAATAGTATTCAATCTGAAAAATTAAGTATCGAGACAACTTGACTCGAGAGCTTTGCTGAAAATGGCGAAGGGAACTTAAAAAAAATTAAATTAACAATGAGGATGCGATTGCTTCGTACCTCGCAATGACAACAAAAATGGCAAAAGATATAAAATTTGATATTGAAGCACGTGACGGATTAAAACGTGGTGTTGATGCATTAGCAAATGCAGTAAAAGTAACGCTGGGACCAAAAGGTCGTAACGTAATTATTGGAAAAGCTTTTGGTGGACCAACTGTTACTAAAGATGGTGTTACTGTTGCAAAAGAAATTGAATTGAAAGATCCATTGGAAAACATGGGCGCTCAAATGGTGAAAGAAGTAGCGTCTAAAACTAATGATTTAGCTGGAGACGGAACTACAACTGCAACAGTTTTGGCACAAGCAATTGTAAAAGAAGGTTTGAAAAACGTTGCTGCGGGAGCAAATCCTATGGATTTGAAACGTGGTATTGATAAAGCGGTTGAAGCTATTGTAGCTGACTTAGCAAAACAAGCAAAAGTAGTAGGAAGTGATTCTGAAAAAATAAAACAAATTGCTTCAATTTCAGCCAATAACGACGAAGTAATTGGTGAATTAATCGCTACTGCTTTCGCAAAAGTTGGAAAAGAAGGAGTTATCACAGTCGAAGAAGCCAAAGGAACAGATACGTATGTTGATGTTGTGGAAGGGATGCAATTTGACAGAGGATATCTTTCTCCTTATTTTGTGACTAATTCAGAAAAAATGGAAGTAGAATTGGAAAATCCTTACATCCTTTTGTATGACAAAAAAGTATCTTCTTTAAAAGAATTATTACCCGTTTTGGAGCCAGTTGCTCAATCTGGAAAACCATTATTGATTATTGCTGAAGATGTTGATGGTGAAGCATTATCTACATTGGTGGTAAATAAATTACGTGGAGCTCTGAAAATCGCTGCTGTAAAAGCGCCTGGTTTTGGAGACAGAAGAAAAGCAATGTTGGAAGATATCGCTATCTTAACTGGAGGAACTGTAATTTCAGAAGAAAGAGGATACACTTTAGAGAATACAACTATCGAGATGTTAGGAACTGCTAAAAAAGTGACTATCGACAAAGACAATACAACGATTGTAAGCGGAGCTGGTGAAGCTGATATGATCAAAAATCGTGTAAACCAGATTAAAGGTCAAATGGAAGCTACAACTTCTGATTATGACAAAGAAAAGTTGCAAGAACGTTTGGCTAAATTAGCTGGCGGAGTTGCTGTACTTTATGTTGGTGCTGCTTCTGAAGTAGAAATGAAAGAGAAAAAAGACAGAGTTGACGATGCACTTCACGCAACTCGTGCTGCTGTTGAAGAAGGAATTGTTGCTGGTGGTGGTGTTGCTTTATTGAGAGCTAAAAACGCACTTAGCGCTATTAAAGCTGACAATGCTGATGAAGCAACCGGAATTCAAATTGTATCTCGTGCAGTAGAATCTCCATTAAGAACTATTGTTGAAAATGCAGGACTTGAAGGTTCAGTTGTTGTTGCAAAAGTTGCTGAAGGTTCGGGTGATTTTGGTTACAACGCCAAAACGGATGAATATGTTGACATGCTTAAAGCAGGAATTATTGATCCTAAAAAAGTAACGCGTGTAGCATTAGAAAACGCAGCTTCGGTTGCCGGAATGATATTGACTACTGAATGTGCTTTGATTGATATCAAAGAAGATAATGGTGGCGGAAACCCGATGGGTGGAGGTATGCCAGGGATGATGTAATAGCAATTCAAGTCTAGTCCTAAAAAAACCGTCCTGATATAAATCGGGACGGTTTTTTTTTGTGAATTGTAAATTATTTGTTTATTCTTGATTTTTTGGTTTTCTGCTGAACTTATAAATTACAGGTAAAACAGTAATTCCAACTAAAATCAATACAATTAATTCAATATGCTTTTTCAAATCAATCTGATAATTTTCAAGTAAAAAACCATATAAATAATGTCCGGCAAAAATTAAGGTAAAAGACCAAATAAATGAACTTAAGACATTATAAAACATGAATTTTTGTTTGTCCATGGATACAATTCCAGCTACGATAGGTGCAAAGGTTCTTAATATTGGAAGAAAACGGGCAAAAATGATTGCTTTCCCTCCGTATTTTTCAAAAAAGTCTTTTGATTGAACCAAATATTTTTTCTTAAACCAAAAACTATCTTCCTTATTGTACAAATAGTATCCGCTTTTTGATCCAAACCAGTAACCTACAATATTTCCTAAAATTCCCGATAACGCCACAAGCGTTGATAAAAGCACAACATTTATAAAATCATTATCAATAAATAGAATGTTTTCTATTAATTCTCGGCTGTAAATTCCTGCCAAAAACAAAAGACTATCTCCAGGTAAAAAGAAACCCGCAAAGAGACCTGTTTCAGCAAATACGATAAATAAAACTATATAGATTCCCAGTTTAATCCCATTAACATCAAAATGAATATAAAAAAGTGGGTCAATTAAATTCTTCCAATCAAAATCGTTCATTCTACGGTGTTTTATGCTAAAATTATTTGTGCGTGAAAGTACGGATAATATATCTTAAGAACAATTTATTGCTTTATTTTAAAGTTTTATTAACGGTTGAATACCACACTTCTATTTAGAAAAACATAGTTTAGGCTCATTTATAAAAATCCTCCAAAAAATTGTATTTTTCTCCACTAAGCTACTTGGCGCTAGAAACGGAAATCACTTACGCAAAACTAATCACAACTCAAACTCTTGGCCGATTAAAGGAACTTTACAATCAAAACCATATTTTTCATGCACTTTTATACGGAGTTCATCCAGCGGCTCATTCTCACCATGAACTAAAAACACTCTGGTTGGTTTATTTTCTAATTCTGATAGCCAATTGAGTAAATTATTTTGATCACCATGTGCTGACAAGCCCTGTATTTCTAAAATTTTTGCTTTTACTGGATAATACTGCCCATGAATTTTAATTTCTTTTGCCCCTTCCAGTAATTTTCTTCCGCGTGTTCCTTCGGCTTGATACCCTATAATAATTACAGTAGTTTGTGGCAAAATGATATACTGCTCTAAATAACTCAATACTCTTCCGCCTGTGAGCATTCCGCTGGCAGCAATTACTACTTTAGGTTGTTCATCATAAATAACCTCCATGGTTTCCTTATAGTCCGAAACTAATGAGAACATTTTACTCATTTCGGCACATTCTTCTGACGACAATTTATGCCATTTTTGGTTATTAGAAAAAATATTTAGTGCATTAATTCCCATTGGAGTATCAATGATATACGGAATATTAGGAATTCTATCTTCTTCCCTGAGTTGCCACAACAAGTACATGATCGTTTGGGCACGCTCTACAGCAAAACTCGGAATAATAATCGTTCCGCCTTTGTCAACCGCGTTATTGATGTACATTTCCAATTCTAATTTAGTATCCGTTTTAGGATGAATCCGATTTCCATAGGTACTTTCGAGAAAAACATAATCGGCTTTTTTAGGTTTGGTTGGCGAATACATCAACACATCATCATCCCGACCAATATCTCCGGAAAAAACTAATGTTTTATTTTCAAGGGTTAATGCAATACTGCACGCACCCAGAATATGGCCAGCATTAGTATACACTGCTTCAATTTGCGCCTCCAAAGGTATTTGCTCATTGGTTTTGATTACTCTAATTAGCGGAAAAACTTTTTCAACTTGTTCCACATTATACAGTGGCTCGGCAATTTCATGCTTAGAATATTTCCCTTCGTTCGCATTTTTAGCTTCTTCTTCCTGAATTTTAGCGCTATCTAAAAGAATTAGTTTAGTAATATCTTTTGTGGGACTGGTACAATATATTTTCCCAGAAAATCCTTGATTGACTAATCTGGGCAACCAGCCGCAATGATCTAAATGCCCATGTGTCAGCAATACAAAATCTATTGTGGAAGGCAAAACTGGTAGCGGATCCCAATTGAGATCCCGCAAAGGTTTTAATCCTTGGAATAATCCACAATCAATCAAAATCCGAATTCCATTGCTTTCGATTAATGTTTTAGAACCGGTCACAGTGCCCGCTCCACCAATAAATTTAACTTTCATTTGATTTAAATTTAAAATTTAACAATCTCAGTAATCACTCCTTTTAAATATACTTACACAATTCTGACGCTTCTTTTAACACGTTTTTTATCCGATTAGGACTTAATCCTATTTTGTTTAAACAATCCAAATTATTTATAATTTCTTTTACTAAAATAACATCCAAGATCAATAATTTATCTTTTTCAGCAATGGACAAGGTCGTCAAACAGGTGACGGGATAAAGAGAATTATTGTCATTCTTTGTTTTCAAATTGTTATCTTCAGGATAATTCCAACTCAACAAACTCAATCCGGAACATTTAGCAAAAGTAATTGCATCTGCTGTAAACCGGTTATTGATGACAATCCAACATTTAGACACGATGTCTTTTCTTTCAAAAATGGGATGATTTCTTTCCTTAATGTCATTGAAACGGGATAAAATATACATTGGAACTTTCACATCCGAAGCAGCTTCTCTGCCTGCATGATACTTACATTCAACCATGGCAATAGTTTCATTTTTTTTGACCAAAACATCTATTTCATGTGAAACACATTTTCCTTGTAAAGTCAAATTGGTTATCGATTTATAATTTTCCGAAGAAAAAATCCGTCCTATATATTTTTCGAAAAAGAACCCGGCAGGACCTAAAAGCCGAATTGCTTCTCTCAAATTATAACGTGCCGCATGAGAATTGGCCGTTTTCTTCAATAATGAAAAAGCCATTTTATAAATTTGTTTAGTAGCAATTCCCTCATACATTTGTTTTTTTATGGCATGTAAAATCGAGTCTACTTCCAGAGCATTGGCGCCAGACTTTAAAAGTGATTTTTTAAGTTTATCCGAATTAAATTCGACAATATCTCCAGAATGTTTTACTATTTTCATGTTGACAATGTAATGTTAAACAATTACTTAAACCAATATTAAAAACTGATAAAAAAGATTATCTATTTTGTTTTTGATAATAAAATCCGGGGACAAACAATAATAAAAAAATAGGCTGAATCAAAAACCGACGGATATAAAACAGAATCCAAGTATGGTTTTCACGAGTGAAGAAAATAATGTAAAAAAAAGCAACAATTAAAATCATAAAAAGGAAATAATACAAAATAAAGGCAAATTTCACCATCATTATTTCTTTGAAAATGACATAAATAACACCCAATGAAATAGCAGTATTTAACGTATAGCGAAATAATAATGCTAGGAACAATTGGGTTGAATTGACACTTGGCAACCTTAATTTAGCAAAATCTTTTTTGAAGAAATCTAAAAAAGGATCATAAAACAACTGATTTTCAAAAGCACGAATAAGCACTAACAGTACAACCAAAAAAAGGAATTGTATTAGTCTTAGTTTGTTATTTAATATCTTAAGAAGCATATCTTGAAAATTTACGAACCCAAATTAACCATAAAATAAAAACTACACCATAAATATATAAAGGAAAAAAGACTCCGTGTAGAAATGGCTCTTGTTTTGGAAAATAAAAAATAAGCGCACTTAAAGCTGCAATTCTCAAAATATTCAGTGCGTAAATAAGTAGGCTTCCGCCAAAGATAAAAAGTAAAGTCGCTTGTAATTTACCTGAAAAAGCAACCACAAATGAAATGAATAAAATAATTACGCTGATTGCATTACAGCCTTCCACAATTCGGGCAACATATTTCTGTTCATAAAACAACTTCATATAAGGTTGTTCCACACTTTCTTCTATTGAATATTCGTCAGTAAAAAGCTGCAGCACTTGTCCCGTATTTTCACTCACCATTCTTGTAATCGAATCTATTTTATTTTCCTCAAAACTATTAAGATAATGCTGATACAAAAAAGTCAGTGCTAAATATGTCAAAAAAAACGTGCCCAGAAAAAGCAAAAACGGTCTGTAGAGAATAAAATATTTTTTCAAAATCTATCTTTTAACAAATTTATGTAATTTTTGAAACTGACTTTAAATACTTTTGCATAAATAAAAATAAAAAACATGACATTTCAAGAATTACAGCCAAAAGTAACCGAAATCACTTTAAATACAACGCTATCAAGAGACGAAAAACTATTGTCAATTTGTCAATTGTTAAGTGACTCCATAGATTATTATAATTGGGTTGGATTTTATTTTGCAAATCACGAGTCTAAAACATTGCACTTAGGGCCTTACGTTGGGGCTGAAACAGATCACACTATAATCCCTTTCGGAAAAGGAATTTGCGGACAAGTTGCCGTCTCCAACGAAAATTTCGTAGTCCCTGACGTAGCTGCACAGGACAATTATATAGCATGCAGTTTTACTGTAAAATCAGAAATTGTGGTGCCTCTTTTTGTAAACGGAGAAAACATAGGACAAATTGATATTGACAGCCACGTCTTGGATCCTTTTACTGAAGAGGATGAAAAGTTCTTAGAGTTTGTGAATGAGGAAATTGCGAAATTGTATTAAGATTTAAAATAATTCATAATTCATAATTCATAATTGATAATTATTTTTTACTTTTGCACCCGTCCTACAATAGCTGTAAGGCATACATAAAAATCATTAAACAAATATTGGAATGTATTTAACTAAAGAGATTAAAGAAGAAATCTTCGCTCAACACGGAGAAAAAACAAATACTGGAAAATCAGAAGCTCAAATTGCTTTGTTCACTTTCAGAATTAGCCACTTAACAGAGCACTTGAAAAAAAATCGTCATGATTATAATACAGAGCGTTCATTAGTATTGCTAGTAGGTAAAAGAAGATCTTTATTGGATTACTTAAAGAAGACAGAAATCAACAGATATCGTGAAATTATCAAAGTATTGAATATCAGAAAATAATCAATATAAAAGAGGTGCGAAAGTGCCTCTTTTTTTATTTTACAATTTAAAGTTTAATGATTCTATTTTAGTCCTGACACAAAAGGGATTAGAATCAAGACTTCACCATAAAGTCTGTACTAATTAGTATAGATCAATAAAAAAAGTTTGTTTTTCATTGGGTTTTAGGCATTAACTACGCAAAACAACAACTACAACACAACTAGAACCCATGTTTAACTAATAAATTAAATTTATGATTCCACAATTATTTGTAGAAAGTATCGATTTAGGTGATGGCAGAAACATCACAATCGAGACAGGTCGTTTAGCCAAACAAGCGGATGGATCTGTAGTAGTAAGAATAGGTAAAACTGTTATTTTAGGAACAGTTGTATCTTCAAGAAAAGCAAGTCCTGGTATCGACTTTTTACCACTTACGGTAGATTATCGTGAAAAATTTGCTGCAGCAGGACGTTTCCCTGGTGGTTTCTTCAAAAGAGAAGCGCGTCCAAGCGATAATGAAGTGTTAACAATGCGTTTAGTAGACCGTGTATTGCGTCCACTTTTCCCGGATGATTATCATGCCGAAGTTCAAGTGATGATTCAATTAATGTCTCATGACGAAGATGTAATGCCAGATGCATTAGCAGGTTTAGCCGCTTCTGCAGCTTTAGCTTTGTCTGACATTCCTTTTGAAACATTAATCTCTGAAGCCAGAGTTGGAAGAATTGATGGTGAATTCATCATCAATCCAAGTCGCGCACAATTAGCATTATCTGACATTGATATGATGATTGGAGCTTCCATGGATTCTATCGCAATGGTAGAAGGTGAAATGAAAGAAATTTCAGAAGCAGAAATGTTAGAAGCAATTAAATTTGCACACGAACACATTAAAAACCAAATTGCCGCTCAACTACGTTTGCAAGCTGCTTTTGGTAAAAAAGAAGTTCGTACTTACGAACAAGAAAGAGAAGATGAGACTATTTATGCAAAAGTAAAAGATGCATCTTACGATAAAATTTATGCTATCGCAAGCAAAGGTTCTTCAAAACAAGAACGTACTGCTTCATTTGCAGAAGTAAAAGAAGAAGTAAAAGCATTATTTACAGAAGAAGAATTAGCCGTAAATGGCGATTTAGTTTCTAAATACTTTTACAAAACTAATAAAGAAGCGGTTCGTAACGTAACCCTAGATTTAGGAACACGTTTAGATGGAAGAAAAACTACAGAAATCAGACCAATCTGGTGTGAAGTAGATTACTTACCATCTGTACACGGATCAGCATTGTTTACACGTGGAGAAACACAAGCATTGGCAACAGCAACTTTAGGAACCTCTAGAGAAGCAAACCAAATTGACTCTCCATCACAACAAGGTGAAGAAAAATTCTACTTACATTACAACTTCCCTCCATTCTCAACTGGCGAAGCACGTCCGTTGAGAGGAACTTCAAGAAGAGAAGTAGGTCACGGAAACTTGGCTCAACGAGCATTAAAAAACATGATTCCTGCTGATTGTCCTTATACCATTCGTGTTGTATCTGAAGTTTTAGAATCAAATGGTTCTTCTTCTATGGCTACCGTTTGCGCTGGAACATTAGCACTTATGGATGCAGGTATCCAAATGATTCGTCCAGTTTCTGGAATTGCAATGGGATTAATTACTGATGGAGAACGTTTTGCTGTATTGTCTGATATTCTTGGTGATGAAGATCACTTAGGAGATATGGATTTTAAGGTAACTGGTACTTCTGTAGGAATTACAGCTTGTCAAATGGACATCAAAATTGACGGATTGAAATATGAGATTATGGAAGCTGCTTTAGCGCAAGCTCGTGACGGTCGTTTGCATATCCTTGGAAAATTGATCGAAACATTAGCTGAGCCAAAAGCAGATGTTAAAACGTATGCTCCAAAAATTATTACAAGAACTATTCCTGGTAACTTTATTGGTGCTTTGATTGGACCTGGTGGAAAAGTAATTCAAGAATTACAAAAAGCTACTGGAACTACAATTGTTATCAACGAAGTAGATGAGCAAGGAGTTATTGAAATTTTAGGAACGGATCCTGCCGGAATTGAAGCAGTATTGGCTAAAATTAAGTCAATCACTTTCAAACCACAAATGGGAGAAGCTTACGAAGTGAAAGTAATCAAAATGCTAGATTTTGGTGCAGTTGTAGAATATGCTGCCGCTCCAGGAAATGAAGTTCTATTACACGTATCAGAACTTGCTTGGGAACGCACTGAAAATGTTTCTGATGTGGTAAAAATGGGTGATGTATTCGAAGTGAAATACTTAGGATTGGATCCAAAAACTAGAAAAGAAAAAGTGTCAAGAAAAGCACTTATGCCAAGACCTCCACGTGAGGAAAGAAAAGAGTAATCAGATCTTAAGTTTACTAAAGGTTTATTTATAGGAAATCCCGTTTCATGAATTTGAAACGGGATTTTTGTTTTTATTTAATTTATTTTAGAAACTATTGTAACTTTTTTGCAACTTCCTACGTATAATCATTTGTACACTTAAAATTTAGGAGACAAAAAAACATGAGACAACTAAAAATCACCAAGCAGGTAACCAATCGTGAAACTGCTTCATTAGACAAGTATTTACAAGAAATTGGTAAAGTTGACCTTATTACCGCTGACGAAGAGGTAGAATTAGCACAGAAGATTAAAGCCGGTGACCAGAAAGCATTAGAGAAATTGACAAAAGCCAATTTACGTTTCGTGGTTTCGGTAGCAAAACAATATCAAAATCAAGGATTAACACTTCCCGATTTGATTAACGAAGGAAATTTAGGATTGATAAAAGCAGCCCAACGTTTTGATGAAACACGTGGTTTCAAGTTCATCTCGTATGCAGTTTGGTGGATTCGTCAATCTATATTACAAGCATTAGCTGAACAATCCCGTATCGTTCGTTTGCCTTTGAACAAAATTGGTTCTATCAATAAAATCAACAAAATGTACGCTTTATTAGAACAATCTAACGAGCGTCCACCATCTGCTGAGGAAATTGCAAAAGAATTGGACATGACCGTAAATGACGTAAAAGAGAGCATGAAAAACTCTGGTCGTCACTTATCAATGGATGCGCCTCTTGTAGAAGGCGAAGATTCTAATCTTTATGACGTTTTACGTTCAGGTGAATCTCCAAATCCAGACAGAGAATTAATCCACGAATCATTACGCACCGAAATCGAGCGATCATTAGAAACATTGACGCCAAGAGAAGCTGATGTAGTTCGTTTGTACTTTGGTCTTGGCGACCAACACCCAATGACATTGGAAGAAATTGGAGAAACTTTCGACTTAACTCGTGAGCGTGTGCGTCAAATCAAAGAAAAAGCAATCCGTAGATTGAAACACACTTCTAGAAGCAAAATACTAAAAACGTATTTAGGATAATACATTCAAGTGCCATAAAGTCAAAAATCATATCGCCCAACAACTGTATGATAGTTGACTTTCGGCTTTTGATTAATAAGTAACGACGGTCTGATTAACTGTTCGTTTTTTGATTGATGATTGAAACTCCGGCTGATTACCGGAGTTTTATTTTTTTCAGCATAACTCCGGTTAGTACGAGCTTCTCTCTCGGGTTTAGCTACGCGCTGTTCGACTTTCAGTCTCGAGTCCTGAATTTTAATTTTATAATCGGAATTCTCTTTTCACTTTTCACTTTTCACTTTTCACTTTTCACTTTTCACTTTTCACTTTTCACTTTTCACTAATATGGCGTACCCCTCCGTAAAAACTTCGGGTCAGGCTTTCGGCTTTATCTCTCCGTTACACTTCGAGGATACCGCCTCTATCCTTTACGCAAATCGCAGGATAATTCGCTAATTGAATCTATAAAAAATTTACTCCAATTGCTGCAAAAAAACTACTTTTGCACAAACAACACAAACTGTAAAGATTCACTGCAGTGCATCTTTTCATAACAAAAACACAATGAAGAATACACTTATTGCACCATCAGTGCTTGCTGCCGACTTTGGTAATCTGCAACGCGACATCGAAATGATCAACAACAGCGAAGCCGATTGGTTTCATATTGATATCATGGATGGTGTTTTTGTTCCAAACATTTCTTATGGAATGCCAGTTCTGGAAGCCATTAACCGCCATGCAAAAAAAACAATTGACGTTCACTTGATGATTATAGATCCAGACCGATACATTAAAACTTTTGCCGAGTTAGGCGCTGATATTCTAAGCGTACATTATGAAGCGTGTACGCACCTTCACAGAACACTACAAGCGATCAAAGCCGAAGGAATGAAAGCTGGTGTTGCCATTAATCCACACACTAATATTGACTTACTGGAAGATGTAATCAATGACATCGATTTAGTATGTATCATGAGTGTGAATCCCGGTTTTGGAGGACAATCTTTTATAGAAAACACCTATTCTAAAATTGAAAAGCTAAAAGCTTTAATCACCACAAAAGGGGCCAGAACACTTATTGAAGTAGATGGCGGCGTTACCAACAAAAATGCAAAACAATTGGTAAAAGCCGGTGCAGATGTTCTGGTAGCAGGAAGCTTTGTTTTCAAAGCAGAAAATCCAACTCAAACGATACACGATTTAAAGAAGCTCACAAACTTCTAAAAAAATGGCGCTTGAAGCGCCATTTTTTATTTTAACTATTCCTCTTTGAAATTAATCATTTTAGCAACATGTGCATACAATTCAGGATGGGAACTTTTAAAAACGCGGGGCGTCTCAAAGAAATGTTCCAAAATTACCGATAAAAATTCGAATTGATTTTCATACGCATACAATCTAAAATAATCCTTTTGAGTCAACTCGATATTTAAAACTGGATCGCTGTAATATTTTATGACCTCATTAAACGCATCAAAAAATACAATGGCGCTTGGATCATTACTTTTTAAACAATGGAAATGCAACACATGCGAAAACTCATGTAAACCCAGATTAATATTATCATTTGAAGTCGCATGTCCCAGTAAAAAATCTTCCCATGAAAAAACGATTGCTTTCATTTTAGGATTGAATTCTCCTTTATGATACACTTGATTCACAGTAGACAAATAACTGGAAGGATAAATAATTATTTTGTCGAACAAACCGATTAGATAATTTCTCATTCCAAAAGTTAACATCACATACGTTCCGGCAATCAAAATTTGCATGTCTTCAGTAATGAAAATCTCTTTACCGGTAAATTGATAGTTCGCAATAAACACATTTACCCGATGTTCAAAATAAATTTTTCTTTTTGGGGAAAGCCTAGAATAAAACGGAAAATAATTTACTAAAATTTGGCGTTGGTTTGATTTCAATTTCTTGGAAAAAGGATACCAATGAATATAAAACGGTTTATTGAACAGCAACAAATAAATAGGCTCCAAAATTCCGAAAATAATTACCACAAGGAATAACACACCAAACAGAAGGGAAATAAAAAGTTGAATTGTCATATTTTGTAATCTTTACAAAATGAAAACGCTTCAAAACAACCAAGTTTACTTGAATTTTTTTGAAGCATTTGTTTCTGCCTTTGTGACCGCGACAGGGTTCGAACCTGCAACCCTCAGAGTCGAAATCTGATATTCTATCCAGTTGAACTACGCAGCCATTTTAAAATTTTTAGATTTTTAGAATATTGGAAAAATTTAAATATCAAATAATCTAAAAATTTAATTTATGTTAGCAATTTTTTTACAATAGTAGAAATAGTTTTTCCTTCTGCAGTTCCTCCTAATTGTGCTGCTGCTAAACCCATTACTTTTCCCATTGATGCAATTCCTGACGCACCTGTTTCGCCGATGATTTTTGCAATCACAGCTTCTACTTCAGCCTCAGTTAGTTGTGCTGGCAAGAATTTCTCAATTACTGCAATTTGAGCCAATTCTGGTTCAACTAAATCCATTCGGTTTTGCTCTGTAAAAATTCTAGCGCTTTCCTTACGGGTTTTTACTAATCTTTGAAGCAATTTAACCTCATCATCTTCTGTAATTTCTTCCTTAGATCCTGTTGCTGTTTGTGCTAATAAGATTTCAGATTTGATAGCTCTCAAAGCTTCAAGTGCAACTGTATCTTTGGCTCTCATGGCGGTTTTTATTTCGTCCATAATTTGTTCTGATAAACTCATACTACTATTTAATTTTAAATTTGGTATTCAATCTAAAATCGAATACTGCAAACTGATTATTTTTTTGAATGCCCCAGATGTTAGTGAAAAGCCTTTTTAGGAGAAAATGTATTTTTTCTTGGACTTAAAAAGCGACCAAAGGAAGCTCTTTTAAGGACTTTGAAAAAAGCATTTTCGAGAAAAAGCTTGTAACGACAGCTGGATTAAGGCCCGACAAATTTAAAGAATTTTACTCGCATTTACAACAACTGTTTGCTTGCTCATACCAATAGTTATTGGAAACTGCCCGCAACTACAAAAAATAACCCGAAAATTGAATTTAATTTTCGGGCTACCTCATTTTGATTTGAGTTAATTAATCCACGTTGTCGTGTAAATATGAGTTGTTTGAACGCAACTGCAAATCGTTATTGCTGTCAGTTCCAACAGATATTCTTGAATTTGTAGTATTCAATTGATTGTTTGAGATGTCAATTCCTAATCTTTTGTAAGCAGGTTCTTTTTCATACTCATCAATTTTAGAAACATTATTATGAAACTTATAATTGAATTCTTTTAACTTTTTTCTTCTTTCATCAGCTCTCATTCGCAACGATTCTTCGATTGTCATTTCAGTAGCAGAAATGTCTTCAAAATCAACCGCCGTATTGTCAAATCGCTCTACATGTTTCATTGTAATATTTAACTCAGCCGGAACAACAAATTCTGGTGCTTTTGCAACTGGCTTAGTTATGAAATCAGGCTCCGCTTCCATGTATTCTTCCAAAGAATATTTTATAATTCCGTTTTCTGACAATTCGGTTACGGGAACAAACTGAACTGCTTCATTTACTTTAATTTCACACGTTTCATTTGTTAGTTCAAACATCACTTTGTTTTCCTCAATTTGTGCTACCGGCTCTGTTTTAAAAAGCGGCAAATCAAACGAGAACGTCGTTTGCTCTTGTCTTTCAACTATTTTTGGCTGTACCGCTTTTACTTCCGCTACAGGAGAAGAAAAAGTGAAATCAATATCTGTAATTGGAGAAACGATTTCGAAAGTAATATCTAAATTTTTAATAAATTCAGACATAACGATTAATTCATCATTATTAATTGTTGGCGCAGTAACAACAGGTTCCGGCACAACAACTGTATCTTCGAGTAAATCAAAGACAATTCTGTCATTTGAATTAGAAACCGGTGAAGATTCCATATTAAAATCAAATCCAGCAACCGTTTTGTTACTTAAATTGTGCACACTTCTTTGTTCATCCTCAAGTGTGTGAATTATTTTTTTTGGTTCCGTATTGACGATTCCATTTTGTTGTTCAATATCAAAACCTGTAGCAATGATAGTTACTGCAATTGAGTCTCCAAGAGACTCATCTTCACCAACTCCCATGATAATATTAGCATTATGACCCGCTTCAATTTGAATATGATCATTGATTTCTCCAATTTCGTCAATCGTGATTTCATTAGTTCCAGAAACGATAAGCAACAATACGTTTTTGGCACCTGTAATTTTATTATCATTCAACAACGGAGAATCCAAGGCTGCAACAATAGCTTCTTTAGCTCTATTTTCACCTGATGAAATAGAAGACCCCATGATAGCCGTCCCGCTATTATACAATACTGTTTTAGCATCTCGTAAATCGATATTTTGAGTATAGTGATGCGTAATTACTTCAGCAATTCCTCGTGAGGCTGTAGCCAAAACTTCATCTGCTTTTGAAAACCCGGCTTTGAAACCAAGATTTCCGTATACTTCTCTTAATTTATTGTTGTTGATAACGATTAATGAATCAACTTGCTTGCGTAATTTTTCGATACCAATCAAGGCTTGTTCCTGACGGACTTTCCCTTCAAAAAGGAAAGGCAATGTCACAATTCCAACCGTAAGAATATCTCTTTCTTTAGCCAATTGTGCAATTACAGGTGCTGCACCAGTTCCAGTTCCACCACCCATACCGGCAGTAATGAAAACCATTTTAGTATTGCGGTCCAACATTTTTTCAATCTCGGAAATACTTTCAATAGCAGATTGCTGTCCTACATCAGGGTTTGCTCCTGCACCAAGTCCTTCTGTCAAATGTACTCCCAACTGAATTTTATTAGGCACAGAACTGCTCTGCAAAGCTTGAGAATCCGTATTACATACGATAAAATCCACCCCTTTAATTCCCTGCTTGAACATGTGATTTATGGCATTACTTCCACCTCCACCTACTCCTATAACTTTTATCACATTTGATTGGTTCTTTGGTAAATCAAATGAAATACTTCCAAATTCTGAGTCGCTCATCATTTTATTTGGTTTTTGAAATTGTTATATTAATCCTTATATTTTTCGGGGCTGCTCCCTCATTCTGCATTATCTAAAAAGTCTTTTATCTTGTCGACATAACGATCAAAGAAATTTCGCTGTATTCTGTTTACGGTAGAATTTTGTTTTTCACTCGCATTTTGATCTTCTTCCTTTACCGCTTCCGGAGCGTCATACACTGGAGTTTGAACAACTGCCTGTCTGTAAACAGGGATTTTAGGCTGTTCCACGATATCCAATCTCACGGCGCTTTGTGTTTTATTCTCAATGCTTTTCATCACTAATCCTACTGCAGTTGCATACAAAGGACTTGAAATTTCTTCATCTGAATTTCCAGCGAGATGTTCGTTTGGATATCCAATTCTAGTATCCATTCCTGTGATATATTCCACTAACTGTTTGATGTGTTTCAATTGTGCGCCACCGCCAGTAAGTACAATTCCTGCAATAAGTTTTTTACGAGGATCCTCGTGACCGTATGCTTTTACTTCGGTAAAAACTTGATCAACAATCTCTACAACACGGGCATGAATTATTTTAGAAAGATTTTTTAATGAAATCTCTTTTGGCTCTCTGCCTCTCAATCCTGGAATAGAAACAATTTCGTTGTCTTTATTTTCTCCCGGCCAAGCGGAACCAAATTTAACTTTCAGCAATTCAGCTTGCTTTTCAATTATTGAACAACCTTCTTTGATATCATCCGTAATCACATTTCCTCCAAAAGGAATTACTGCTGTATGACGAATAATACCATCTTTGAAAATAGCCAAATCAGTTGTTCCACCACCGATATCAATTAATGCAACTCCTGCTTCTTTTTCTTCCTGACTTAAAACGGCATCAGCAGAAGCTAAAGGCTCTAATGTCAAACCTGACAATTCAATTCCAGAACTTTGAATACATCTGCCTACATTTCGAATCGAAGAAGCCTGTCCGACTACAACATGAAAACTGGACTCTAATCTCCCGCCGTACATTCCTATAGGCTCTTTTATTTCAGATTGTCCGTCAATTTTAAATTCCTGAGGCAATACGTGTATTATTTCTTCACCAGGTAACATTGCCAATTTATTGACTTGATCAATCAAAAGCTGAATATCATTCCCGCCAATAACTTCTTCGGGATTGTGTCTGCTGATGTAATCAGTATGTTGAATACTGCGGATGTGTTGCCCCGCGATTCCCACTACAACATCTTTTATTTTAAAGCCTGAATTATTCTCTGCCTCTTGAATTGCTTGCTGTATTGACTGTATGGTTTGTGTGATGTTATTTACGACACCTCTAGCCACACCTAAACTTTTAGATTTTCCAACACCTAAAATTTCTAGTTTGCCATATTCATTCTTCTTGCCTATCATGGCAACAATTTTAGTCGTCCCAATATCTAGACCTACTGCAATATTCTCTTTTTCCATTATCTATTATTTAGTGCAAACTACTTGATCCGTAAATCGGAGGTCAATTTTTTTATATTTATATAACGAACTATCTAAAACTGCTTTTTGAAAAAAAGCTTTGTAATTTTTAAATTTACGCTCCACATTTATCAATTTACCAAAATCTATTTGATAATCAAAATTCCTGTTATGCATTTTTAAGCTTCCGTTAGGCATAATTTCAATTCCGATGATGTTTTTTTTCAAAAATGAATCATCATAAATTACGCGAAATAAGTCGGCTAAATCTTCGTTATTTTTATTATTAATCCCTCCTGAAACAAGTGGAACTCTCGCTGTAAAATTAGTTGACAACGGCATTCTATTTCCCTTATAATCAATATAAAAAGAATTGCCATCGGCAAAAACTCTAGCAACAGGAGTTTTTTGTTTTATCACCGCTTTTAGTATGCCATCAATACTCACAAATACATCTGATTTTTCAATCATTTCCTGCGCGTCGATAACTCCTTCCAGTTTATTCAAATCTAAATTATCTTTTTGAATGCTGGATACTTCTTTGTTATTTTCTATTAACAATTTATTAACCGTTTCTTGTTTCACAAAAGGAGCGCTATCTCCTACAAAAACAATGACGGATTTTTTTAATTTCCTACTTCCATTTCGTTTTGACGTAAATGAAAATAGGAAAATAACCAACACGATCATTAGTAATAATCGAATATTTGTCCAATTAAAGAGTTTCATTTATCGCTTTTTTAATTGACGGAACCAATTCTCCAATATCTCCCGCTCCAATAGTCACAATAATGGTTGCTGTACTTTCTAAAATTGCAGAAATCACATTATTTTTAGCAACAATTTTCTTGTTATTATTTGTCATTTTATCCATTAACCACTGCGAAGTAATTCCTTCTATAGGTTGTTCTCGAGCGGGATAAATATCTAATAAAACAACCTCATCAAAAGCAGATAAACTTTTAGCGAAATCATCGGCAAAATCTCTTGTTCTGCTGAATAAGTGTGGTTGAAAAACTGCCAAAACTTTTTGGTTTGGATACAATTCCCTCACCGCTTGATGCACTGCGTTTATCTCCGTAGGATGGTGTGCATAATCATCTATATAAACTTTAGCATCTGTTTTAATCTGGTACGAAAATCTTCTTTTTACTCCTTTAAATGATGCTATGGCTTTTGCAATGGCATCGGTTGGGGTGCCGAATAAATTTGCCATTGCAATAGCCATTAGCGCATTCATTAAATTATGTTTTCCTGGCAATCCAAAATGCAAATCCTTCATTGTTTCAGACGGAGTCTGCACATCAAAAACATAACTGCCGTTTCCTATTCTGACATTAAATGCTTTATAAACTGCCTCTTCATTTACCGCGCAAATAATACCTTCTAACGGTAATTCTTTAGTTATAAAAAGCTTGCTTTTATCTTCAATTTTTGAACCAAATTCTATGAAAGATTCTTGTAAAGCCTCGCTAGTTCCATAAATATCCAAATGATCTGCATCCATTGAGGTAATACAGGCAATATTAGGATGCAAATGCAGGAATGAACGATCAAATTCATCTGCTTCAACAACAGTTACTGTTTTTCCGCTTCCTATCAAATTAGAATTGTAATTTTCGACTATTCCACCAATAAAGGCTGTGACATCAGCACCACTTTCGTGCAAAATATGCCCTAAAATTCCTGATGTTGTTGTTTTACCATGTGTTCCGGCTACCGCAAAACAAAAAGTGTCTTTGGTAATTAATCCTAAAACTTCGGCTCTCTTTTTTATTTCATAATCTCTTTCCAAAAAATAATTCCATTCTGAATGCGTGATTGGAACAGCAGGCGTGATAATCACCAAAGTATTTTCAATGTAAAAATCCTTTGGAATCAAATCAATATTATCTTCAAAATGAATTGTAATTCCGCTTTTCATCAATTCATTTGTAAGAACTGAAGGCGTTTTATCATATCCCGAAACTTGCTTACCCAAATTCTTGAAATAACGCGCAAGATTACTCATTCCGATGCCTCCGATTCCTATAAAATAGACGTTATGTATTTGATTCAAGTTCATTTTCGTATGTGTCTTTGGTCTGTTATCTTTTTTTTCTATTTAATCAACTTTACTATTTCATCAACAATTTGTTTTGTTGCTTCGGGCAAAGCCAACAGTTTTATATGTGCTCCCAATTGATTTTGCTTTTCCTGATCTTTCAGCAGGGATTCAAATACCGAACCAAATTGCGAATCAAGCTCCGATTCTTTAAGTAAAATAGCTCCTTTTTTATCAACAACAGCCTGAGCATTTTTAGTCTGATGATCTTCAGCCACATTGGGAGATGGAATGAAAATTACCGGTTTACCCACAATACATAATTCCGAAACTGAAGAAGCTCCAGCACGGGAAATAATAACATCCGAAGCCGCGTACGCTAAATCCATCTTGTCAATGAAAAAGTGAACTTGGATATTTTCATTCTCTTCAAAACGCTTGTAATCTTCAAAATACAGTTTACCACATTGCCAAATCACTTGTACATTATGAGCAGCAAAAGTTAAAATCTCTTTCGCAATTAACTGATTTACTCTTCTCGAACCCAAACTTCCTCCTAAAACTAAAAGTGTTTTTTTATTAGGATCCAACTTAAAATAACGTAGCGCCTCTTCTCTTTTACCGTCAATAGCAATTAAATCCTGACGTACTGGATTTCCGGTCAAAATCATTTTCTGCTTTGGAAAAAAACGTTCTAAATTTTCATAAGCAACACAAATTTTATTTGCATTCTTGCTCAACAATTTATTTGTAATTCCAGGATATGAATTTTGTTCTTGAATAACGGTAGGAATACCTGCAATCTCGGCTACCTGCAATAAAGGACCACTTGCAAATCCTCCCGTACCAATAACCACATCTGGTTTGAAATTCTTAATTATTGTTCTGGATTGCAATAAACTTGACAGAAGTTTAACAGGGAAAAGCGCATTATCAAGGGTTATTCTTCTTTGCAATCCTGCAATCCAAAGTCCAATGATTTTGTAACCAGCCTGAGGAACTTTTTGCATTTCCATTTTATCTTTGGCACCAACAAAAAGAAATTCTGCATCTGGAAATCGAGATTTTAATTCATTTGCAATAGCAATTGCCGGATAAATATGTCCTCCCGTTCCGCCACCGCTTAATATGAATCGATACTGTTTCATTTCTTTTTGAGTTACTGAGTTGTATTTTTTTAAACTACTGTACGAATAAATTATTTATTTAATATTGCCTGCATTGGATTTGAAGCTTTGTCTTCAATAGAATATCCTCCCGCTATAGCACCTTCTTCGTCTAACTCTCTATCTATTAATTTTTGAAGCGCTTCCTCTCTTTTGGCAGCATCTTTCATTTCTTGTGCAATTTCTTCTTCTTTTTTGGTTACACTAATAATAATTCCTAGTGCAAAACAGGTCATCCATATAGAACTTCCTCCAGTACTTATCAATGGCAACGTTTGCCCAGTTACTGGTAATAGTTCTACCGCAACAGCCATGTTTACCATTGCCTGGAATATCATGGGGAAACCCAACCCAACCACTACTAATTTTCCAAAAAGGGATTTGGCTTTATGTGAAGCAATTACAAATCGAAACAGCAGCAATAAATACAATGCTAGAACTCCTAAACCTCCTATGAGCCCATACTCTTCGACAATTATCGCAAAAATAAAATCGGAAGATGATTGTGGCAGAAAGTTCTTTTGGATACTTTTCCCCGGACCTAAACCGTATATTTTTCCCGAAGCGATCGCAATTTTAGCTTTTTCTATTTGATAATCATCTTCGCCTGGTTTATCACTGGTAAAATTATCAATACGGTTTATCCAAGTATCAACCCGGTTAGGAAATGCATCTGGAAATGCTTTAGCAATAAAAATGAAAAAAGCCAAAAAAACTATTCCTGAACCCACAACAATTCCAATGTAACGCAATGGATATTTACCAATAAAAACTAACATTAATACCATCGAAAAAATCAATGCCGTTGTAGAAAAGTTAGCCGGTAAAATAAATAGTAACGTAACGAAAACCGGAACCCAAAGCTCCCAAACTGAAGACTTAAAATCAATAGGAACTTCTCTTGTTTTAGACAGATAGCGGGCAACAAATATAAACAAAACCATTGCCGCCAATGTTGAAGTTTGAAACGTAACCCCAATAAATGGCACCTGAATCCATCGGCTCGCGTTAGCACCGGCAATTACTGTTCCCTTTACTAATGTGTATGCCAATAATACCCAAACGATATACAGTGCTCCTTTAGAAACAGCCTTAAAATAATGATACGGTATTTTGTGCACCATAAAAATTATGGTGAAACCAATACCAATATGCATGATATGCTTTACCAAATAACCTAATGTATTCCCATTTCCCTGACCAATGTAGGCCAAATTACTGCTCGCACTAAAAACAGGCATAAACGAAAACAAGGCCAATAAGGCCACAAATGACCAAATTCCTTTATCCCCTTTTAAATTGTTTATTAGTTGTTTCATTTTTTATTTGTTTAAAGTTTTTATGTTTAAAATTTAAAGTTTTTCAACCTTGCGATTTAAACCTTAAACATTTCTATAAATTCTTAACGGCCTGTTTGAACTGCTGTCCTCTGTCTTCGTAGTTTTCAAATAAATCGAAACTGGCGCAAGCTGGTGATAATAAAACGGTATCGCCTTTTTCTGATAATCGTTGTGCCATTCGCACTGCATCATTCATATTATCTACTTCAATCATCATATCGACCACATTCCCAAAAACATCGATAATTTTCTTGTTATCTACTCCAAGGCAAATAATAGCTTTTACCTTCTCACGAACTAATGACATTAATTCATTGTAATCATTTCCTTTATCAACACCACCAACAATCCAAACTGTAGGCGTATTCATACTGTCTAAAGCAAAAAAAGTAGCATTTACATTCGTTGCTTTTGAATCATTAATGTATTGAACGTTCTGGATTTTCAAAACTTTCTCAAGACGGTGTTCTACTCCTTGAAAATTAGAAAGACTCTCTCGAATTGTAGCCTTTCTTATTTGCATTAATTTTGCCACAGAGGTTGCTGCCATTGCATTTTTCATATTATGTTTTCCTTCTAAAGCAATGTGTTCTGTGTCCATTGTAAACTCTTCTTGATTGATCTTTATTTCCATTTTATTGTTTTTTAAATAAGCCCCTTCGCTGAAAGTTTTAGTCAGTGAAAAAGGAATTAATTTTGCTTTTGTTGTGTGTGTTTTGAACCAATTGTTCATGGCTTCATCATCCCCGTCATATATGAGGTAATCGTCCTCAGTTTGATTCATCGTAATTCTAAATTTTGAATCAATATAATTTTCATATTTATAATCGTATCGATCTAAATGATCTGGACTGATGTTTGTAATAATGGCGATGTGCGGTTTAAAATTTACTACTCCGTCCAGTTGAAAACTACTCAACTCCAGTACATAGGAATCGTATTTATTATCAGCAATTTGCCAGGCAAAACTCTTACCTATATTTCCTCCCAGTCCAACATTTAATCCTGCTGATTTCAGCAAATGATGCGTGAGCATGGTCGTAGTTGTTTTTCCGTTACTGCCGGTAATTCCTATAATTGTTGCATCAGTAAAAGGTGCAGCAAATTCAATTTCTGAAATTACTGAAATTCCTTTTTTCAAAAGCATTTTCACTATTGGAGATTTATCCGGAATTCCGGGACTTTTCATAACTACATCTGCATTCAGAATCAAATCTTCCGTATGCTTCTCCTCTTCCCAAGCTATTCCATTTATAATAAGAACCTCTTTGTAATTTTCTTTTATTTTTCCAAAATCAGACACAAAAACTTCATATCCTTTTTTCTTACCCAAAATCGCAGTTCCAACACCGCTTTCTCCTCCTCCTAAAATTACTAGTCTCATGTTATCTCAATTTTAAAGTGACAATTGACAATATGGCCAGCATGATAGCAACAATCCAAAAACGGGTGACAATTTTACTTTCGTGATATCCTTTTTTCTGATAATGATGATGTAAAGGCGACATTAGAAATATTCTTCGGCCTTCGCCAAAGCGTTTCTTTGTATACTTAAAATAACTTACCTGAAGCACTACTGAGAAATTTTCGACCAGAAAAATTCCGCACAATAATGGAATCAGCATTTCTTTACGAACCGCTATTGCAAGAACCGCAATAATTCCGCCTATAGTTAAACTCCCTGTATCGCCCATAAATACCGATGCCGGATACGAGTTATACCAAAGAAATCCTATCAATGATCCCACAAATGCGGCTATAAAAACCGTCATCTCCCCTGAATTAGGGATGTACATAATATTCAGATAATTCGAGAAAATAATATTCCCCGAAACGAATGTAAATATTCCTAGGGCCAGCACTGAAATTGCTGATGTTCCCGCAGCCAAGCCGTCAATACCATCGGTCAGATTAGCTCCGTTAGAAACTGCGGTAATGATAAAAATCACCACCGGGATAAAAATCAACCAAGCCCATTTTTCATATCCTTCACCTGTCCAAGCCAGTAATTCCGCATAATCAAATTCATTGTTTTTGAAGAAAGGAATTGTCGTTGCCGTAGATTTTTCTTCTACTGGCGCCGGCAAAATCACAGTTTCTGTTGGCATTCTAAAAATATCTGACGTAGAAGTATCCGTACGAACCGTCACACCTGCGTGAAAATAAAGAACAATCCCTACAATTAAACCCAAACCAACTTGCCCAACAACTTTGAAAATTCCTTTTAAACCTTCTTTATCTTTTTTGAAAATTTTAATGTAATCATCAATAAATCCAATTGTCCCCATCCAAAGTGTGGTAACAATCAACAAAACAATATATATGTTATGCAATTTTGCAAAAAGAACAACTGGAACCAAAGTGGCAAATATGATGATTAATCCACCCATCGTTGGTGTTCCCGCTTTTTCGTTTTGACCTGCTAAACCAAGTTCACGAACAGTTTCTCCCACTTGTTGTCTTTGCAAAAAACGGATGATTCTTTTCCCATAAATGGTTGACAAAAGCAAAGACAGCAAAAATGCTAATGCTGATCTAAAAGTGATATACTGAAATACACCGGTGCCCGGTACATCCAATGTTTTGTCTAAATATTCAAATAAATAATACAGCATATTTCTTTATTTTTGGAGTTGGTCTAATATCTCTTTTACTATTTTCATGTCGTCAAAATCATGACGAACACCATTTATTTCCTGATATGTCTCATGCCCTTTCCCGGCAATTAAAATAATATCATTGGGCTGCGCTAATTGACATGCCGTTTTTATAGCTTGTTTTCTGTCGGTTATGGTCAACACTTTTTTATAATTCTGAGGAGCAACACCATGTTCCATTTCAGTAATAATTACTTGAGGATCTTCATTTCTTGGATTATCCGAAGTGAAAATTGCTTTGTCACTTAAATTCGATCCAATGGCAGCCATAATTGGTCGCTTGGTTTTGTCTCTATTTCCTCCGCAACCTACAACCGTGATTAGTTGTTCGTTTTTGGTACGAATGTCATTGATGGTTTTTAGCACATTTTCTAATGCATCCGGTGTATGCGCATAATCCACAATCGCCGTAATATTTGAAGTCGAAACAATAAATTGAAAACGTCCTGAAACACTTTCTAAATCAGACAACAAGCGAAGTACTTCTAAACTTTCCATTCCCAATTCAATCGCAGTTCCATAAATAGCCAATAAATTATAGGCATTAAATGTTCCAATCAGTTTTACCCAAACTTCATTTCCGTTTATTTTCAACAACAAACCTGACAACTGATTTTCGAGAATTTGAGCCTTATAATCGGCATACGATTTTAAAGCGTACGTCAATTTTTTTGCCGCAGTATTCTGCAACATCACTTGCCCATTTTTATCATCAATATTGGACAATACAAAGGCTGTCTTAGGCAAATTATCAAAGAATGATTTTTTCACATCTCTGTATTCTGCAAAAGTTGGATGATAATCCAAATGGTCGTGAGACAAATTGGTGAAAATTCCACCTACAAAATGCAATGCTTCCGTTCTTTTTTGATGAATTCCATGAGAACTTACTTCCATAAAACAGTACTCAACTCCGTTTTTGACCATTTCTTTCAGATAATAATTTATCGTAATTGAATCTGGAGTAGTGTGTGTCGCTTTATATTCTATTTCGTCAACCAATATTTTAACTGTCGAAAGTAATCCTACCTTAAAACCTGCTTTTTTAAACAATTGGTACAATAAAGAAGCAATGGTAGTTTTACCGTTTGTTCCTGTTATTCCAACCAATTTCAAGTTTTGAGATGGATCCCCGAAATAATTTGCAGCCATAAATGCCAGCGCTGAATTAGTATCTTTAACCTGAACATAGGTAATTCCTTTGACAATATTTTCTGGAAATGTATCGCATACAATGGCAACAGCTCCTAGCTGAATTGCTTTTTCAATAAAATCATGACCATCTGAAATAGAACCACGAATAGCCACAAAAATATCATTAGCCTCAATTTTTCTAGAATCAAAATCCATTTTATTGATAGCAATATCCGTCGAACCTTTTACAGCTTCGGTAGCTACTTTGTACAATATATCTTTTAGTATACTCATGATAATTCCAATAGTATCGTTGTATTTTTTACTAAATTCTGTCCCGCTTGTAACGATTGTTTTTTGACCTTTCCAACTCCAATTACTTTTACTCTCAATCCTAAATTCCCCAATAAAGCAACAGCATCCATTCCGGACATTCCTTTTAAATTTGGAATTAAATGTTGTTTCTTTTGGGTTTTTACAAAATAGGAATCGTAATTACTTTCTTGTTTTGGAATCTTTCTGTCTAAGTTTTTAATTTCATTCGTCGAAGGCGCATCGGTAAAAATCTTTTGTGCGATCCTTTTAAAAACTGGCCCTGCCACATCTGCACCATAATAATTATTGAGTGCAGTACTAGGCTTGTGCACTACAACTATACAAGAATACATCGGTTTATCTGCCGGAAAATACCCTACAAAAGACGAAGCATAATATTTTCCAACTCCTCCAGCCTTTCCGTAATTTACTTGTGCTGTCCCTGTTTTACCTGCCATAGAAAAATCTTTAGAATACAGTTTTGAACCCGTTCCCTTTTTTACAACATTGGCCAGAACTGCCTTTAATTTTGAAATAGTTTCTGGCGAGCAAATCCTCGGATTTAAAACTTCTTTCTCATATTTTTTGATGGTTCTGTTCCATTCTTTGATTTCAGAAACAAATTGAGGCTTTACCATTTCACCATCATTGGCTACTGCATTATAAAAAGCCAGTGTTTGCATGGGCGTAATAGAAACACCATATCCAAAAGCCATCCAAGGAAGTGAAATATTTGACCAATTTTTATCACTTGGCTGCGGAATATATGGTCTTCCTTCCCCTTTTATCGAAAGTCCTAATGGTTTATTTAATCCAAAATTATTAAGATGATTTACAAATTTTGAAGGCTCTTCTTTATACGCATTGTACACCGCTTGAACCAAAACCGTATTAGATGAAAGTTCAAAGCCTCGCGCTAAAGAAATTTTTCCGTAACCGCCTTCATGTGAATCGCGCACTTTTTTTCCGGAATACATGATAACTCCGCCTTTACTGTCATAAACAGTACTGGTATCCGCTTTTTTATCTTCAAGCAGCGCCATTAAATCTGCCAATTTATAGGTAGAACCCGGCTCATGCGATTCGGCTACTGCATAATTTGTAGTTTCATAATAGGTTCCGTCTTTCGCTCTTCCCAGATTAGAAATTGCTTTTACATGACCCGTTTTTGTTTCCATAACAACTACACAACCATGATCAGCCTGATATAATTCCAATTGTTTTAGCAAAGCGTGATGTGCTATATCCTGGACATAAACATCAATGGTCGATATGACATCATACCCATCTTGAGGATCTATTTCATTGATATCGCGTATGGGTTTCCACTGCCCTTTTGCTATTTTTTGCTTTAAAATCTTACCGTCTTTTCCATTCAGATATTTTCTAAAAGCCCATTCGATTCCTTTTCCATCGAGTGATTCGCCGTGAGAAGTTCGTTCGTAACCTACGGTACGTTCCGCGATTTTCCCAATCGGATGTTCTCTTACGGTTTCTTGTTCAATTATAATTCCTCCCTTGTAAGCACCCAAATTGAACAACGGAAATCCTTTTATTTTAAAATATTGCGTGTAACTCAAATTACGAGCTATCAAGTAATATCTATTTTTATTTGCTCTGGCTTTTCGCAATTCGTTTTCAAAAAAACCAGATGACTTTCCTAAAATAGTAGCCAATGAATCCGAAAGTGATTTAACATTTTTTTCAAAAGATTCGGCTTTTGGAGCCATAGCATCAAAACGGATTTCATAGTTCGGGATTGAAGTAGCTAAAAGGCTTCCATCCGCAGAATAAATATTTCCTTTATTGGCAGGAATCACAAAATTTCTAACGGTTCTTTCTTTAGCTAACTTTCTGTAATAGTCGCCTTCAACCCACTGAATATTTGTTAATTTTACAGCAATTGCTATGGCCATCAAAAAAATGACAAAAGCTACCAGATAAATTCTGTAGGATATGTATTTATCTTCTACTGCCATATTTTTTCTAAAAGATTTTTCTCTTTTTCTTTTTTAACTTTTATTTTGAAAGGTGGAACTGTTGATGGAAAAATTTTTTTTTCTATCATTTTTTCAGAAACAGTCGATTCCATTTTTAATTTCATTAACTCGGAACGTCTGTCAACAAATTCAGAACGCAATTCTTTAACTTTATTGGTCAACTCCGCAATCTTAAAAACTTTTTGCTCAAATCGCTGGGTATTTGCAATCATAACGATAGCCAAAAGAATTATAAAAACGATGAAACGCCAATTTTTAACCGCATCATCATTGATAAGAAACCTTGCTTTTAATAGGCTGTAAACTCCGTTTTTCATAAGTCTTCTCTCCGATTCTCTCCAAAGGAAAGGGCGCCGGGATGTTAAAAATTAGTATTTGTCTTGTCTCAATTAGGAAAATTCCATTTTTGGGAAACTGAGTTGTACTTATCGCTTTTCAGCAATTCTTAATTTTGCACTTCTGGCTCTATTATTTTCTTTTATTTCAGCAGCATCCGGAACAATTAGTTTTCCAATGGTTTTAAAAGGAACAGAAAAATTTCCAAAAAAATCTCGTTCAGGTTCTCCCTCAAACATTCCGTTTTTTACAAACCTTTTTACTAATCTATCCTCCAAAGAATGGTAAGATATTACACTCAATCTTCCGCCCGGATTCAGTATTTCTAGCGATTGTTCCAAAAACTCTTTCAAAACATCCATCTCCTGATTCACTTCAATTCGAATGGCCTGATAAATTTGTGCCAATATTTTATTTTTGACTCTTTCGGGTAAATAGCGGGCCAAAACCTCTTTCAATTCATCTGTTGTTTTGACCGGCTTTAACTCTCTGGCTTCTAAAATTGTTCTTGCCAAAACGGGAGCATTTTTTAATTCTCCATAATCCAAAAAAACTCTCTTTAAATTTGCCTCATCATATTCATTCACCACGCGGAAGGCATTCAAATCATTTTTCTGACTCATTCGCATGTCCAATCCTGCATCAAAACGAGTAGAAAAACCTCTTTCAGGAACATCAAACTGATGGGACGAAACTCCTAAATCAGCTAAAATTCCATCCACACTTTTCACCCCATAAAAACGCAAAAACCGTTTTATAAAACGGAAATTTTCATTAATCAGCGTAAATCTTTCGTCTTTCAGGGTATTTGCCAGCGCGTCTTCGTCCTGATCAAAAGCAAATAACTTTCCGTTTGGCCCAAGCCGTTTCAAAATCTCTTTTGAATGACCGCCTCCGCCAAAAGTTACATCAACATAAATGCCGTCAGGCTTAATATTTAAACCATCTACAGATGCTTGAAGCAAAACTGGATTATGATATTCCATTGTCGTCGTCATTTATATTTCCCATTACTTCCTCGGCCAAATCTGCAAAATTAACATCTTCGCCACTTATTGATTTTTCGTATAAATCTTTATCCCAAATCTCAACAATATTCACTGCTGATGAGAATACCACTTCTTTTGCAATACTGGCAAAAGTCACTAAATCCTTAGGTACCAACAATCGTCCCAAAGCATCGATTTCAACCACTTTGACACCAGCAGTAAACCGGCGGATAAAGTCATTGTTTTTCTTTACAAATCGGTTTAGTTTATTGATTTTTTGCATCATCAAATTCCATTCCTGCATAGGATATAATTCCAGACACGGCTGAAAAACAGAACGCTTCAAAACAAATCCGTTTTGAAGTGAAGTAGCCAACTGCTTTTTTAAGGGTGCTGGCATGAGCAGCCTTCCTTTGGCATCGACTTTACATTCATATGTCCCGACAATTGTATCCAAACAAAAGAAGTGTTAAATGGTGTAGAGCAAAAATATAAAAAATATTACCACAATCTACCACTATATACCACTTTGTTAATAAGTTTAACCGCTTTTGGACAAAAACGTATAATTTATGCACAATCAGAACATTAGCTCTGTTTTATTTTATTTGTAAGAAACATAATGTTATAAAAAAAAGAGAATAAAACACAAAGAATTTTCAATTTTATGTAGTAATAACAAAAGTAAAAAAAAGCGAAAAAACACCTTCATTTTGGAAAAAAACTACGCTGTTTTTATATCAATAAGGATAATTTTACAATTAAAAATTGTTGTAAAAATTCATTTTTATTTATTAAAACCTATATTTGTCAAAATTGAAAATCGGGATTCAAAAAAAATGGAAAAACACTATAAAAAAGAAGGTAGATACAGCTATTATGAAGCTGGTGAAGGAACTCCAATTGTCATCTTGCATGGATTGATGGGAGGACTCAGTAACTTTGACGCGGTTGCCAGTTACTTCTCTACAAGAGGATATAAAATAATCATTCCAGACTTACCCATTTACACTCAAAATATTCTGAAAACGAATGTAAAAAGTTTTGCAAAATATGTTAAAGACTTTATCACATTCAAAGGTTTAGAACGCGTCATACTTTTAGGAAATTCATTAGGTGGTCATATCGCTTTGTACCACACTAAAATGTATCCCGAAAAAGTTGCAGGTCTAGTTATAACGGGTAGTTCAGGACTTTATGAAAGTGCCATGGGTGACAGTTATCCAAAAAGAGGAGATTACGAATACATTAAGAAAAAAGCCGAAGATGTGTTTTATGACCCGAAAGTAGCTACAAAAGAACTAATTGATGAAGTTTACGCGTCTGTAAATGACCGAATAAAACTGATTAAAACACTGACAATTGCCAAAAGTGCCATCCGTCATAATATGGCAAAAGATTTGCCAAAAATGCATGTTCAAACTTGTATCATTTGGGGGAAAAATGACAAAGTTACGCCTCCAGATGTTGCAGAAGAGTTTCATAAATTATTACCTAATTCTACTTTATACTGGATTGACAAATGCGGCCATGCTGCGATGATGGAACATCCAGATGAGTTTAATCGTTTGTTAGAAGAATGGTTGACCAACACCCATTTAGCAGTACATTAAACTCAATAGGAGAACTTTACACCTAGAAAAAATGAAAATTAATACCGCCGAATTTGTTATCAGCAACTCTGATGTAACTAAATGCCCAAAAGATTTTTTACCTGAATATGCTTTTATTGGCCGATCAAATGTGGGGAAATCTTCGTTGATCAACATGATAACGAACCAGAAAAAATTAGCAAAAACATCTGGAAGACCTGGAAAAACTCAACTGATCAATCATTTTTTGATTAACAACAATTGGTTCTTAGTCGATTTACCCGGTTATGGTTATGCCAAAGTTTCTAAAAAAACGAAATCTATATTTCAGGAATTCATCACTGATTATTTTGAAACCAGAGAGCAACTGGTTTGTGCATTTGTTCTGATTGACATTCGTCATGAAGCTCAGACCATCGATATCGAATTTATGTCCTATATGGGCGAAAGCGAAATTCCTTTTTGCATTGTTTTCACCAAAGCAGATAAAATCAGTAAGGTAAAAATAGATTCGCATGTTGCAGCTTACAAAAAGAAAATGTTCGCTAACAATTGGGCCGAAATGCCACACTACTTTGTGACTTCAGCAACTGAATCAACAGGTAAAGAAGAATTACTAAGCTATATTGACGAAGTAAATCAAGAGGTTTTCAAGAATAACAGTCAATTTTAGAAACCAATAAAGAAAGTATAAAAAATCCCAAAACTTAAGTTTTAAAGTTTTGAGATTTTATTTTTAGAATTGAACTTACTCTATTTTGTCAAATCCAGTTTCTCTGCAAAATAATCACAGAAATCTTTCATCGTATCCGCCATTTTCTCATCATCAGTAGCGCGCTTAAATGTTTCTGACATGGCTACTAAAGTCTGGTGAAAGAAAATTTTCATCTCATCCACTGGCATATCTTTGGTCCATAAATCGATTCGCATACTTTCTTTTGCCTTGCTGTCCCAAACCGACAGCATAATTGCTTTTGCCTCTTCTAGTTCTACTCCACCGTCTTTTGCAGACCACATTAATTTTTCCGGAACACGATTTTCATCTAATTCAATTAGAAATTTAATTTCTGATGTATTTTTATTTGACATTATTTTTTGGGTTTGTATTTTGATTTCACAAATATTTCTTTTGCGCTTGTTTTTAGCAAATCAGCAATAGGCACTTCATTATTTTTCATGTAAGAGCGAACCATTTGCCAACCAATCCAGGCTCCAACTTGTCCCGGCGATTCATTATCAATTTCTAAATAAAATTTAGAAAATGGAGCTGGATTTATAAATCGGGGAATTAACTTTTGATCATTACTGTAAAGTATTTCTTTCTCAATAAAATAACGCCACATGTAACTTTCATTTTCTTGACACCACGTTATTTGCTCAGGAGTATACCCCATTTTTTCGGCATCAGTATATTCAGGCAAAAGTAAATCCTTTAAATACAATTGCTTTCCGTAATAAATCATTTGACTCAACAAATCTTTTTCCGTTACAGGTGGGATTTTGCGTGTTGAAAAACTTGAAACTATATCCGGAGCGATTTGTCTTTCCTCAAAATTTTGTTTTAAATAATTTGGAAACTGATAAAACTTATGTCCTTTTCCTAAATACAATTCCAGTGAAACAATTACCAGACTATCCGCATAAATAGCTTTATTATTATAATCCATTTCGGAGATTATGGTAATTACTTTTGGTGATTTTGTTTCTGGAAAATAATATTTAATATGTTTAAAAAGTGTATTTAGCTCTTGTTTTACAGGTTCAAAATCAGCATATTTTTTTTGAACTTCCGTGTACAATTCTCTCCATAACGGATCCCGCATTTTATTCAACCAAACACTGTTGTCATTTCCGGCCGGGAAAAAAAATGGAAATTCTTTTTTTACTTTCTCTAAATCTTTTGGTTCGTTTTCAAAAAATATCTTATCAAAACGCTCCACCTTTATATTCAAAGGAATTGCTGTCACAGCACTTTCAACTTTAGTTTTCTTGTCACAGGATAAAATAACGAGACAAAAGACTACAAGAAACACATATTTTTTCATATATATTAATTAAATTTGTTTCCAAAGAATTCTGGGAAACGAATGCATAACGAATTGATTTTGCAAATATACATTCCTGCTTTTTAAAACGTTAATTATTATGACTAAAAAAAGTAAAATCGAAGTTGAAAAAGTAAATAATCAAATTGTAAACTGGTTAAAAACGTACGCTGAAAATGCAAAAGTAAATGGATTTGTAATTGGCATTTCAGGTGGTGTTGATTCAGCAGTTACCTCAACACTATGCGCTCAAACAGGATTAAAAGTTTTATGTGTGGAAATGCCCATTCATCAGGCAGCATGCCATGTAACACGAGCGCGTGAACACATAGGACAATTAAAACAACGATTTCCTAACGTAATAAGTACCGAAGCCGACTTGACGAATCTTTTTGAAACGTTCAAAAATGCAATTCCTGATGATTCAAATACCGAAAAAGTTCATCTCGCACTCGCAAATTCACGTGCGAGATTAAGGATGACCACTTTATATTATTTCGCAGGAATACATGGATTATTAGTTGCCGGCACCGGAAACAAAGTAGAAGATTTTGGAGTGGGTTTTTACACAAAATATGGCGACGGCGGAGTAGATTTAAGTCCAATTGCTGATTTAATGAAGTCTGAAGTCTTTCTTTTGGGAAATTATTTAAAAGTTCCAGAGTCTATCTTAAAAGCATCACCAACTGATGGATTATTTGGTGACGACCGAAGCGATGAAGATCAGTTAGGAGCCACTTATGATGAATTAGAGTCGGCGATGTTAGCAAATGAGGCCGGTAAAACAGCGAAAGATTTTTCAGGAAGAGAAAAAATTGTTTTTGAAATTTACAAACGATTAAATCTCATTAATCAACATAAAATAATGCCAATTCCCGTTTGTTTTATCACAAAATGATAAAGAAATGATATTTTATATTGATTTACAATTAATTACAGAATTTATTTATTAATTTTACATTTCCAATTACAAACAATTCTAAAAATTTAAAATTATGATTAAAGTATGTATAGCCGATAACTACCCTGTTGTGCATTTTGGAGTAAAATCTTACTTTAAAGATAATGCAGACATCTCAATAGTTGCCAATGTCGGCAATTTCTTGATGGTACGGGATATCCTTCAAACAAAAGACATTGATGTATTAGTATTAGATTTGGAGCTGGAAGGTCTTTCCAGTATTTTTGAGATTAAAGCGGTCTTAAAAAACTTTCCAAAAACAAAAATTATTATTTTCAGTGGGCTTTCAGAACAAATTTATGCGCCAAATGCCATAAAAGCCGGAGTATCTGGCTTTGTGCATAAATCAGAAAAGTTAGAAACTTTAGGAATTTCGATTGTAAAAGTTTCCCAAGGTAAGATAATCATGAATGAAACCGTGAAGAAAAACTTAGCCTTGATTGCTAAACAAAGTAAAAGCGAACGTTTGTACCGCAAGCTTTCTAACCGTGAGGTAGAAGTTTTACGTTATTTAAGTGGAGGAAAAAAGAATCATGAAATTGCTGAAATTTTAAACCTCAACGAAAAAACGATTTCTACGTATAAATTACGATTGTTAACCAAACTGAACGTTACTAATCTTGTAGATTTAGTAGACAAAGCTAAAAAATTAGAGATTGTTTAGTAATATCTAAAAATTACTCTTCCTATTTTTTTTGAAAAAGAATGATTTAATGTGTTGTAACACATATTCAAACAGAGAGGCTCTGTATTATCTGTATCAGGTTCAGATGATACAGAGCTTTTTAATTTATCAAATTGGAAGAAAAAATCATATTCCTTCAATGATAACGCACCACAACTCTCCCTAATTTTTTTGAAAATTTCCCTCTTAATTCAATATAATTCATCACTAAAGAAAGTGACTCCGTATTATTCGAATCTGGATCATTGGAGACAGAATTTTTTAGCCCTTCTATAATTTCACTGAGTAAAAACCATCTTAAAGTAAGTAATGTATCAGAGACATCCTGATTTAGCATTTCTTCTTTAGTTTTAGGAAAAATATTTTGACCTACCCAATTATGCAATATATTTTTCTCATCCTCCATTATTATGTTAGTCACTTCAACTGGAATACCTGACTGAAAATGATTTATATATTTCTCAAGTCCAGAATCCTCATTCTGCAAATAATAATCTATCAAATTTTTATAAATCTCCCTAAATATAGGACTGGCAAATTCCACTTCATCGTCTTGCAAACTTAAATAAATTTTCTGAAAAACTTTCAATTCTCTAATTTCAGTAACATCTACTATTTCTCCTTCATCATTTGACTTTAATAGAACTTCTTCAAAATTTTCAGTTTTATTACCGTAAAGCAAAAGAATTTCAATTATTTTACGTTCAAATCCATATAAAGAATCGACTTTATCGGTCTCAACTCCGTCTTCATTTTTAACATAGTCAAAAGCATTCTGCAAATCTTTTTGCTTTTGTTTTTTTCCAACTTCAGCAACATCTTTTTGAACTAATTGCGCCAAGGTACTTTGTAAAACCTGCTCCGAAATATCCATAATTCGGGAACATTCCTGAATATAAATTTCACGTTGAATCCTGTCTGGAATTTTTGAAATACTTACGACCATATCCCGAATTAAGTCGGCTTTTTTGATAGGATCATTCTTGGCTTCATTCATCAAAAGCGATGCTTTGAACTGAATAAAATCCTTAGCATTATTTTCGAGATATAAAACTAAATCATCATAGGATGTTTTTTTGGCAAAGCTGTCCGGATCTTCACCATCAGGAAAAGTACAGACTTTTACATTCATACCTTCTTCAAGAATCAAATCAATTCCTCGAACTGATGCTCGTAAACCGGCTGCATCCCCGTCAAAAAGCACCGTTATATTTTTAGTCAATCTATTAATTAATCGGATTTGGTCAGGCGTCAATGCAGTTCCAGATGAAGCTACAACGTTCTCAATCCCAGATTGATTGAATTGAATTACATCCGTATATCCTTCAACAAGATAACAATTATTTAATTTCGCAATGGATTGTTTGGCTTGAAAAATACCATACAACACTTTGCTTTTGTGGTAAATTTCACTTTCAGGGGAATTCAGGTATTTTGCCGCTTTTTTATCATTGGTAAGAATACGACCTCCAAAACCAAGAACTCGTCCTGACATGCTTTCTATAGGAAACATCACACGGCCTTTAAACCTATCAAATGGCCTGTCATCTCTAGGAATTGTAAGTCCCGTACTTTCCAGAAACTCTAATTTATATCCTTTGCCTAAAGCTTCTTTGGTAAAAGCATCCCAACTTTCAGGCGAATATCCTAAACTAAATTTCTTGATAGTCTCATTCGTAAATCCTCTTTCTTTAAAATAAGAGTACCCAATTGCTTTCCCTTCTTCCGAATTTAAAAGGGTGTTATTAAAATAGGTTTTTGCAAATTCCGATACCAAATACATACTTTCCCGAACATCCGTAAGCGCTTTTTCTTGATCGGTTTGCTCCGTTTCTTCAATTTCAATATTGTATTTTTTAGCTAAGTACCGAATGGCTTCCGGGTACGTAAAATGAGAATGCTCCATTAGGAAAGCCACGGAATTTCCACCTTTTCCAGAACTAAAATCTTTCCAAATCCCTTTAGCCGGCGAAACCATAAACGAGGGAGAACGCTCTTCAGAAAAAGGGCTCAAACCCTTCCAGTTACTTCCTGCACGTTTTAAGTTTACAAAATCACCAATAACCTCCTCTACTCGAGCAGTTTCGAAAACAATATCAATAGTAGCTTTTGAAATCAAATTATTTATTTTTAAAATCCAAAGTTACAAAGTTTAATCAAACTTATTATTCATTAAATAATTAAAACACATTAAAAAAGACAATAATTCAAACTAAAGATTTTAAAATTACAAGTCTAATATCCCAAAAAATAACTGCAAATTATCCTCGTTTTTCTTAAATTTTTAATTAATATTTGATACATTTTTGTTTACAATAAAATAAGAGTTATTTTGCACTTCTAAGTCTAATTAAGCGTTCCATTTATTCTATTATAAGCTGTTAATGTATAAAAATTACGTCCTTTAATTTTAAATAAAAACCCATCCATTTTGTTTAACAATAAAAATTTGCATCAAGAATTCAGTACTATCCTATCCCATACCGCGGAACTTTGTAAAGTTCCATATATAGCTATCATACTGACTAAAACTGATACACCATTTTTTATTGCTAAAAAAGGGTTAGATTATTCATTTAATATCCCTGAAGGGTTGTCGATTTATAATGATCAAATAATCAAAAAAAACACGATCTGTATTTTTCCCGATATAAATAAAAATCCCCTTCATAAATCAATTAAAAATACTATTTTTAATGACTTGTCTTTCTTGGCCGGATTTCCCATATCAATTAATAACAATTGTATAGGAATACTTTACATCATGGATTCGACTCCTAAAAAACTATCCGAGACAGAATTAAAGACATTAGATTATTCCGTTTCACAAATTCAAGCTACTATCAAATTATGGCAAAAAATTTATATTCTGGAAACGGAAATTAATGCGGAAAAAACTCAATTTCAATCCTTTATCGACAATTCAAAAGAGATTTTTTTCGAACTGAATTCTGACGGAATAATCACTTATGTTTCTACAAACTGGACAACTCTTTTAGGACATCAACCTCATGAGGTAATTGGTAAAAAAAACCTTTTATTCTTGCACCCAGATGACTTAGAAATGGTTAATACTTTTTTCATTACAAGTGATTTCGGAGAAATATTAAACGAAATTAACTATCGAATTTTACATAAAAATGGATACTATGTGTGGCATGTATTTAGCATAAAAGCATTTATAAAGGAAGGAGAGAAAATTTATAGAGGAAATTGTAGAGATATAACAGAATATAGTGAAGCATTACAAAAAATTGTATTACAAAAGGACTTTTATGAAAAAATATTAGACAGACTTCCTACTGATGTTGCTGTTTTTGATAGTGATTATAGATACACATATTTAAATCCAGCAGCCATTAAAAATAATGAATTAAGAAAATTCATTTTAGGGAAAAATGATTTTGAATACGCAAAACATACTGGCAGGGATGATACTTTTGCAAAAATGAGACGTATCAAGTTTTTACAAGCCGTAGAATCTAAGCGTTTAATTGAATGGGAGGACACCATTGAGAGTTTGAATGGTAAACAAGCAATTTATACACGAAAATTAACTCCTGTTTTTCGCGACGATGGATCCCTTGAAATGATGGTAGGTTTTGGCGTTGACATTACTGAGAACAAGAAGATTCAAGAAGAAATCCTGCAAAGCAGACAACTTACTCAAAGTATTCTTCAGAACGTAGCTGTTGGTATTTTAGTTCAGGGACCCCAATCTGAAATACTGAAAAACAACAAAGCTGCATGCGAAATGCTCGGTCTTACCGAAGATCAATTGCTTGGCAAAACCTGTTTTGATGCTCCGTGGAAAGTAATTCATCTAGATGGATCAACTTTCCTAGCTGATAATCATCCTGTAGCACAGGCGATACAACATTTAAAACCAATAAATAATATTGTTATGGGTGTTCATCGCCCCCTCCATAACGACCTAATTTGGTTATTAGTTAACGCTATTCCCGTCTTTGGAGACTCAAATGAATTACTTTATGTAATAAGCTCCTTCAATGATATTACAGCACTTAAAAATGCTGAGGAAGCATTAATCATCAGCAATGAACGTTTTGCTTATTCTAGTAAAGCTACTTCGGATGCGCTTTGGGATTGGAACATAATTACTGATGAAATTTATGTTGGGGGGAGCTATTGCGATCTTTTTGGACATCAATTTGAGAACAATATTATAAAAAGACAAGAATACGAAAATTTTATTCATTCAGAAGACAAAGTATCCTATCTCGAATCGCTTACTGAAGCCTTAAATAGTAATACCCACAAATGCTCGTTTGAATACCGCTATTTAAAATCCGATTGTACGTATGCCTCTATAAGTGACAAAGTAGTAATCGTTCGAAATGAAGAAGGGATAGCCATTCGTATTATTGGTGCCATGAAAGATATCACACAAGAAAAAAAGCTAAAAAATGAATTACAACAAAGCGAAGAACAATTTAAAGGAGCATTTCAGCATTCTGCCGTAGGAATGGCTATTGTAGATATTGATGGCTATTGGATCGAGGTGAATGATCGCTTGTGTGAAATGTTGGGATATTCTAAAGAAGAGTTTAAAACATTTACTTGTCAAGAAATCACTTATTTTGAAGATATAGCCCAAGATTTAGCAAATAAAGAAAAATTAGTTTTAGGAAAAGCTTCTAATTTCAATATAGAAAAAAGGTACATTCATAAAAACAAATCATTAGTTTGGGTGCATTTTTCCGTTTCTTTGGTAAGAAATAATATTGGAGAAATTCAGCATTATATTCCACAAATTGTTAATATTACCGAAAGAAAAAAAATTGAAGAGGAAAACAAATTATTAACCGATGAAAACAATAAAAACAAAACTATTCAGCTTAACGAAGCTAAAAGTATGTATCGCTTATTAGCTGACAATACAGTCGATTTGGTCTGTTTACATAACTTAAACACCATTTTTGAATACATTTCACCCTCCATAAAAAAACTCTTAGGCTATACCCCTGAAGAGCTTTTAGGCAAATCTGCTTTAGATTATGTTCATCCCGATAATTTAAAAGAACTGTTAGAAAAATTTTATAACTTCATTGAAAAGAAAGATGATGAATCTGTACAATGTAGATTTTTAACCAAAGAAGGTGATTATAAATGGCTCGAAACCAAAGCTAGCATGCTCACTGACAATGGCTTGACTATAGGATTTCAATCTAGTAGTCGCGATATTACTCAACAAAAAGAAGCAGAAGAAATAATCATAAATACTTTGACAAGAGAACGAGAACTAAATGAATTACGAACCAATTTAGTAGCCACAATATCACATGAGTTTCGAACGCCAATGACCACTATAAGAACTAGCGCCGAATTAATCACAATGTATTTAGAAAATAATAATCCCTCTAATGATAATCGTCTAAAAAAACGAGTTACAATAATCACAGAAGAAATCGATCGAATAGTTGACTTAATGAATACCGTATTAATAATTTCTAAAGAGGATGCAGGAAAAACGGAGTTCAACCCAATCCATTTTGATTTAAAGCAAGTTTGTCAAAACATAATTAACGTCAATTATTCGGACCAAAAAGACGGACGAAAAGTAAAAATTTTAAATCAAGGAGAATCTTTTACTATTCTTGCTGATAAAAACCTAATGGAATACTCGCTGTTTAATATACTTGATAACGCGTTCAAATATTCTGTCGGATGTGGTGATGTTGTACTTAATATTTTCACTTCAGAAGACACTATTAAATTAGAAATTATCGATGATGGTATCGGAATTCCAAAAGCCGATCAACATAAACTTTTCAACAGCTTTTTTAGGGCGTCCAACACCACTGGAATTCAAGGCACAGGCTTGGGACTCTCTATTGTTAAAACGTTTACAGAAAAAAATTCAGGAACTATAAAAGTAGAAAGTTCAGTTGATGAGGGAACAAAGGTAACGTTACAATTTCCGTTACACAAAAACAAAAGTAAAAAAACCATAAATTAACGGTTTTAAATGGTCTAAATAATTCATAAGACAAAAAAATAATCTTCTTAGTTTATATAAACTTAATTACTGTGTTTACAAACCTTGGTATTCCTACCACGACAGCTTACGATAATCAACCAAATCTTAATTATAAAATTTATTACTTACAACAAATTTTAAGCAAGCTGTCAGGTAAGAAATGCATTGTTGTGCACAAATATATTAAGCAATATGTGTTTTCCCTTTTTTTGACAGATCTGTTAAAAAGAAAGAAGTATAATTTAAAATTTTTAGTTACTGTTACTGTAAAAATGTTTATCGCCAAGTATAAAAAAAATAATGCAAAAATTAATGGTGTTTTTCACAACAAAAAAACGACAACGCCCATGATAAATTTTTAAGCTTTTATCGTTGTCTTTATCCTATATTTTTTTATTGTGCTTACAATACTATCTAAATTAAGACTCAAATTATTTCAGGCAAAAAGAATAAATTGTTTTATATTTTACCTTTAATTAACTAGACTCTAAGTTCATTGAGGTATAAAAACTTATTATTGCAAAGACACACTGATAGTTAAGGAAGGTACTATAACGCTTTCAGAAAAGTCGTCTTAGAGTGTTGACTGGAATCGTTTGGCAAACTAATCACAGGCGAAAAACTATCGACTAACATTTTCGCAAAGCTAAGATTAGTTTTCCTAACAGCTATTTCATTATAATTACAATTGTTCACATTTATAAGCAATTTACAGGGATATCTTTTAATGGTAAATGAGACTAATATTGGGATAAGTCCAATAGTTATATCTAGCAAAATACAATCAAAATTGAGATAAGATGACACAATTATGTACAATACATAAAATAATACTAAAAGGGTAATATTTAAACGAAAGCTTCTGTATTTGATCAGCCTTATATTTGATATTTGACTTAAGTTTATTATGGTATACTTGTTTCGAAAAATAAGTTTTGATTCTGAAACAAGGTATAGCGGATTCTCTTGTACCACATTTTGACTTCTCTTTAGATTTGTATTATCGTTCATCATCTTAACTTTTTTTAAAAACATCGTTAATTACCGTTTCATAATTTTTGTCTCAAACCAGAGAGCAACTGTTGCTAATAAAAATTTAGCTATGTAGTATGTACCGTCAATTTATTCGCCTTCAATCACTGAAACTTACAGAAGTCCAAATTATTACCGACGGTAAAATAGATCCCTAAAAAAACAATTGGAAACTTTCTTGCGCTTTTCAATCACTTACTATATTATAATTTGACAGCAGTAATTCTAATATTACCAAAAACAACGCGATATCAAGCGCGAGAATTCTTACTTAACATTTTTTTGTTTCAGCTTTCATTCCATTGTCGTAAAATGACCCAAGGTCTAAATAATTCCACAAATCTTCGGATTGGACTGATTTTCATTTTTTAATAATTTCCGTTTAAACAATCCTATTTTCACTGAGCAGGTAAAACTAATTTACCATCCGCGATAACATGTAGATATTCCTTTTACGTTACAATAATTTATCAATAATTTAAAATCATAAAAAAACACTTTGAAAAAAGTGTTAAATATATATATGCTCTTGTAGATTGTATTAGAATTGATGTATATCCAGTACTCCAGTTCAATCTTATACTAAATGCTGTTTTTCAATTATAATTGTTTTAATATAGTCTCTGGGCGTTACTTTTAGGTAAGCTCTGAAACTAGTGGTGAAATAAGAAAAAGAGTTAAATCCTGTTTCCTCAACTAAGTACTGTATATTTCTCTCTCCTAAGTCAATCAGATATACAGCATAATCAAGTTTAAACTCCCGAATATACTGACTGATATTTTTATTAGTCAATTTTCTTACTCTTTTATCTAATGTTGACTTACTAATAAACAGTTGATTAGATAGCTCGTTGATATTAATTTTTGATTTTACGTTTTTTGTAATTATCTCATTAAGAGTTGTTAAAAAATCCTTTGTAGACAGTTTAACAGTTACTTTTGAAAACGGATCAGGAGAATATTTTTTCTCTATATTTTTTTTTAGTTCAACAACATTTCTAATTTTATAGATCAGCTCCTGAACTTTAAAGGGTTTAGTGATAAAATCATTGACTCCATTTTCCAATTGCTTAAACTTAATATTATCATCTATATTTGCGGTGATAACAATAAACGGTATAGTTTTAAACTTACGGTTTTTTCTGATTTTTAAAAACAGTTCCTCACCATCTATAATTGGCATCATTAAATCACTTATGATAACATCAGGGATGTTATTTTTAAAATAAAGTAAAGCATTAGCTCCATCTTTAAGCCAATTTACTTCAAAATCACTCAAAACCAGAAGTTCTAACATTGCTTCCCCCAAAGCGAGGTCATCCTCAATTAACGCAATCTTTGTTTTTAAATTTATCACTAAGTAAAATTAGTTAATTAAATTTTAAGTTATTCGTTTTTTACTTTAACTTATAAGTAGTTAAATCATTTCTCCGTTACCTTTTCTATATTTTCGTTGCTCATTGATAATGATATTTTTGTAGCGTCAAACAAATTCTTTAATATAAATTGTATTGACCTCACTGCCACCGGACAAGAGCATCTATTTAATATTTTTAATAAAGTCATTTTAGCTCTTTTTAAAAGACCATTCCGATGTGAACTGATAACAAAAAAAATCATTGAAAAGTGATACTGCGAGTATGGCATGGAGCTCTTTTTTTGCTTTGAAGACCTTTTCAGAGCAACATTAAAAGGTAATTCATTTTATAACGGATCATTGAATACTAATTGATAGAAAGCGTAACAGAATGGTTTTGAATTGAAAGAAAAAATATAATCTAAGACAACAGAAACGCTGCCGACAACAATTTAATAATGAATTAAATTTTATCCTAAAGAACTATTATTAAATATGCAATATTCCATTTTTAACAATAATATTAATAACACTTATAATTCACTAAATTAATCTACATAGCGTAAAACAAACAACCATTATAATGATAAAACCAAAAATAATACCCAATTTATATACTGGAACCAGCAAGTGAAGAGTCTATTGCGTTGTATTTCAAAAGCCAACATCATTTGTTAAAAGAGACAAATATAAATGATGCACTTAACTTTTGTATCAGTGGTATTGGAGCTGAACAAGATATTGATAGGTGTTATATTTTTATTAATAAAATTATCAACGGTAACCTGAAACTTTATTATCAATATGAATGGTGTAATACTAATATTGAACCTTATCTCGGGAACCCCGCTTTAAGCGGATTATCGTATGATGAATTTCCAGGACTTTACGATTCATTATCTCTTGATGAGCCAATTTTTGGAGTAGTCAGAGATAGTGATAATACTTTATTCAAAGCTACAATGGAAATGCAAGGTATCCAATCTTACCTTTTCACTCCCATATTTTCTAACAATGATTTCTGGCGCTGGATAGGATATGATGACTGCAAAAACAAAAGACAATGGACTGAAGAAGAAGTTTATGCGCTTCATACTATTGCCAAAAACATAGGTCTTCGCCTGAATCAAGATGCAACCGCTTCGAAGTTAAAAACAAACATTGAAAAATTTGATTTTTACATGTCAAATTCTAATCAAGCTATGTGGGAATTAGACCTTGCTACCAATATTGGTTCTATATCTAATAATTGGCCGAGTATATTAGGGTATACAAATGACGAGATTTTAGATGCTTATGATTTATTCTTCAAAAATTCCCATCCTGATGAGATCGATAAAATTTCAAGTGAAATAAATAATTACATCATTGGTAAATCTAAAAATTATGGTGGTGTTAGAAGAATATTACACAAAAAAGGTCATTATGTTACAGTAAAATATTTTGGCATGATTAAAAAAGATAAAGATAAAATACCTGTAAAAATTATAGGAACGTATATTGATATCAGTGAACTGACAGATAAAGAACACCAACTAAAATTATCTGAAGAAAAATTTAGATTTATAGCTGAAAATTCTAATGATTTAATTTGTCAACATGACTTAGACGGCAATTTTACTTATCTATCGCCTTCTTTTTGTGAAATCCTTGGGTATAAACCACAAGAATTATTGAGCAAATCTCCTTGCAATTTTATAATGAAGAAAGATTTAAAATCTATTCAAAAATATTACGAAAAGATCATTCAGAACGAACTAATTGGCGAAATATCGATTCGATTCAAAAATAAAAAAGATTGCTACATTTGGCTAGAATTGTCAACTAAAGTCATAATAACAGCAAGCAATGAAGTTGTTGGATTTCAAACCTCTTCTAGAGATATAAGTGAAAGAGTAAAAAATGAACGAATCATGAAAGTAGCATTCATTAAGGAAAAAAAACTTAACGAATTGAAGGCTCAATTTGTATCCATGGCTTCACATCAATTTAGAACACCATTAGCGGTTATTTATTCTAATTCAGAACTTCTCGACATAAAACTTAAACACTTAAGTACTACTATTATTGACGATTTTGGTGCAATAACAAAAAGAATAAAAAGTGAAGTAGATAGAATGACACTACTTATGAATAATATTTTGATTTTTGGACAATATGAATCAAGAAATATCGAAAAAGAAATTCAACCTCTAAACTTTGAACAATTCTTAAGTACACTAATTTTAACTTATTTTGATAATGAAAGATGCGGTCGCAAAATTAATATGGAAATAACTGGTAGTGCGAAAATATTTTACTCAGACGAGACTTTGTTAACTCATATACTAACAAACTTAATAAGCAATGCATTTAAATATTCTGCAGGCAAAGCAAATCCACAACTGAAAATTAACTATTTAGATAAAGAAATTGAAATTCAAGTTACAGACTATGGTATCGGAATTCCCAAAAAAGAAATGCAAAATCTTTTTACATCCTTTTTCAGAGCTTCAAACACCACTACAATTATAGGCTCTGGTCTGGGATTAGTGATTGTAAAACAATTCACAGAATTTCTCGAAGGCAAAATCGAACTGCAAAGCCAAGAAAACCTTGGAACACAAATTATATTACTATTCCCTTATGCACAAAAATAAAATTCTCTTGGTTGATGACGAATTAAACCTAAGAGAGACCATTAGTGAACTTCTTCTCTATCAAGACTACGATGTAAAAACGGCCAAAAATGGTCAAGAAGCTCTCGATATATTAGAGTATTGGGACCCCGACTTAATTTTATGTGATATCATGATGCCAGTTATGGATGGCAATGCCTTACATGAAATTATTAAAGATATTCCTTCTTTAAACACTATTCCCTTTATTTTTTTGACAGCCAAAAAAGAAACCAATCTCATGCGCAAATGCTTAATACAAGGGGCAGATGACTTCTTGCATAAACCATTTAAAATAAAAGAACTAACAACCGTGATTGAATCAAAAATCAACAGATTTGAGAAAATAAAAAACACGAGCAATAATCTATATCCTGGTAAAAGAAATTCATTTCTACATGAAATAAACACTCCGCTTAATGGAATTTTAGGTTCTATTGAACTACTAACTGGATATAAAGAACATCTGAACAAAAAAGAGGTTATGGATCTAAACAATGCCATAAAAGTTTCAGGAGAACGGCTGTATCGAACATTAACAAATGTACTTCTTTATCAAAATATTAAAAATAACTTAATTGAATTTAATGATAATTCTACTTGTGAAATCTTCAATACATTTCTACATACAAAAGAAAAAATATTTAAAATTCATGAAGGTCAGGAGAAAAGAATCACGTTCGAAATTGATAAAGCAACAATAAAAGTTAGTCAAAAACATTTACAATTTATATTTTATGAATTAATTGACAACGCATTAAAATTCTCATCTGATAATAAAATCATAATTGTTTCAGGAGAACAACATAATGATGAATATTATGAATTAGTGATTAGAGACTTTGGGATTGGTTTAAGTAAGCAGGAATTAAGCCGAATAGGCGCAGCGCAGCAATTTAATCGTGAAGAAAATGAGCATCAAGGATTAGGTCTGGGACTTTTTTTAAGTAGAATTATTGTTAAGAAATCAGATGGTATTTTTTCTATCGTCTCAAAAGTAAATGAAGGTACTAGAATAAAAATATTACTTCCTTTAAATCAAAAAAACTCTAATTAATTTCAGGAAATGTTTAAAACTAACAACTCAGTAATCTTTAAAAAAATATAGGATATGAATAGTTATTTTGTTTTTAACATTGATACAAAATAAAGCTTACAGTGTAAATTGAAACACTTTTTTTAGAATTAAATTAGTTGACGGCACAATAGATTCGGATAATCATTCTTTCAAATGGCCCTTTGTAATATAACTCAAAACTTATTTGTTTTAATATCACCCAAAAATGATGAAATAAAGAGATAAAAAGCTTCTACTTTAAATAAAAAACAATATTTATAGCGAAAATATTTACCGAAAATACCTAAAGTAAAATTGTATCACAACTTAAAATATGAAGTCATTATACTACCAAAATTATTGAGCAAATTCTCTTAATATTTCCCTTATAGTTGCACTAGAAATTTTAAAAACTAAAGTCAATGCGAATATTATAATAACATCCAACGTTGCTATTTATAATTCAAAAATCAATGAACAATAATATTTTTAAATTTTATATCAATTTATTAAAAGTGTTCTGGAATTTTTCGAAGATTATTTTAAAGTACTTATTTCAAGAAAAAAATGGGATCATCAATATGTAATTACAATCCGAAATTTTAGAGATGGATCTACCACTAAAAAAGTTTTTCCTGTAATGAATAAAAAAGTCCCCGATGTAAACAAAAGAAATAAAACGAGTCTGGAACAAGGTATATTTCCTAGTAAAAAAACTGTACCAAAATTTGAAGTGAAATTTGAAATTAAAATAAAAAAAACCAAGGCACTACAATCACTTTAATTTTTCCGATACACAATTCGCTGGCAGATTATTTGCAAAATGGCTAATGCTTGAGTACCTAAAACAAAAAAAAAGCACTTCTTTCAAAGTGCTTTATAAAGTATAAAACTAACCAAAACAAATCTTAATTGAAATCAAAACGCAGTCCTAACGAAACGTTGTTTTGCTTTACCAAATTCTCTTTAAACAAAGGATTCAAATCATATTTCAAGTACAAACTGGTCGATCTATATCCAATATAAGAACTCAAACCATAAATAAAATTACTGGCATTAAAATCCCCTTTAGTTCTTTCAGTAGCTTTCAAATCATTGTCATCATACTTTATAATTTGCTTTGACTTCAAATTGATTCCTGCATAACCACCGATACCAAAACGAACACTTTGATGCGTTCTGAAAAATGGTATATTGTCTTTCATTTTTTTACCCGAAAAATCAAACTCTAAATGAATTGGCGCCACTAAATATACATTTCTGAAACGAGAATCTGTAATATCAATAGAATTAATAACCAGATTAGTCTCTTTCCCATTGATTACAAAACTACGATTATCAGTAGGACGAAGATTATTGTACATTAGGGACAAGCCATATTTAGCATGAAGTAAATTGTTGTTTTTTGCGATTCTGCTATTATAAGAAACGCCTATTTCAGAAAAATCAGAACCTAAATACCTGAAATCTGATTTTTCGACACTTTTATTAGTCACCACATTATTCAATCCTGTAGCAAAAACCACCTGACTTGTAGTTCGTTTTGATTGTCGGTCATCTTTGTCCCTTTGGCCGTTGTAAACTTTCATGGATGTAATATTGATTTCTCTTTTATTCTTCCCAATGGAATCAGTACTACTTCCTATAATGAAACTTGTACTACCACTATTATTTCCATTTTCTTCATCAAACTTTCCATCAACTTTATCTTGAATTAATTGATTTAATTTTCCCTCTTCAATAGCGACTTTTGTTTCAATATTAGCGGCGCGTTCTTCCGCTTTTTTCAATTTGAGTTCTTCTACTTTTTCTTTAGAAATTATTCCTTTTGCAACTTCTTTATCTAAAGCATCTATTTCAGTTTTTAAAGCATTTTTCTGAGTGTCCGTTATTGTTTTAATTTGATTACCAATTGCTTTGGCTTTGGTCTCAAATGGAATTGATTTATGATCTCTTCCTCTAGTAAATCCAGTTTCAGGTATAGTTTCATCAACTAGTTCTAAAACAATATCTTTAAACCAAACCTGACCTGTTTCATCTAATAAAACTCCGTATGAAATAGAAGTTGCATCTGCTGGTACGTGCAATACAATTTCATATTTAGCCCAATCTTTTGTGCCTTTTATGGGATTTTTGCGCATGTTATCAAAAGCCAAAACAGCCACATCATAGTAATCCACACGCATCCATAAACCAGCCCAAGATTTAATATTTTCACATTTTAAATATCCTGACATTTTTACCGTTTTCCCTAAGTATAAGTCTGGTTTTATTGTTTTCATGATTGTACCAAAACCATTGATTTTGTTTTTAATCGATTTAATGGTTAAAATATTTTCTTCTTTGAATTCGGGGTTCTTTTCAAAACTCCTTTCATAATTTGGTGACGCAGGTTGCCAATAAGTCCAGTCTAGAATATTTTTATAATTGCCTTTTTCTTGCGCATTTACTTTTGTTAAAAAGGCAGATAAAAGTAGTACTGTGATTAAAATAATTTTTTGCATAATGTTCGATTTTTGATTGATGATTGATTTATATTTATTCTTCGTAATTTCTATTGACTAAAACTGTTTTTATAGCATTAAAATTTTTGTTGAATTTGTCCAATGCTGATTCTCTAAAAGATTGATTTAATTCTGTTTCAGCATTTGACAATAAACTGTTTGGATTTATTGAAATAGCTTTTCTAGTTTTTTCAATTGATCTATCGGCAACTTTTGGTTCAAATTTAGTATTGCTAACGTCTGCCAATAATTTTTCTGCTGAAACGTATCTATTGCCGCTTGTTAATGGAAAATTCTTGTTTTCAGAAGTATTAACTATGTCGTTATTCTCTTTTGTTGGATTGATGGTTGAAACCTCCTCCTCTTTAGTATTAAGTTGTTTTGGATGCTTTTTTAAAATAGTGTTGTCGGCAACAACTTCATGTTCCTGCACTGTTGTTTTTTTAATTTGGCCAGGCAAAACTGCTTCATTGATTATTTCTGGCTCATTTAAATTACTGACATCTTTTTTTTGTTCCAAAACTACCGGAGTAACCGTACTTATTTTTACAGTTTCAGAATTATTAAAAAAAACTGTTCCTATCAATAAAAATCCAACAAAACTTGCCGCCATAAACAACCAAGGAAATTTCGCTTTTGGTTTTTCAGCCACCGTAAGCAGCTCATCCAGTTTACTCCAAGCCATTTCTGATGGTTTGATTTCCCTAGAATTTAATTGCTCCTTGAACTGTGTTTCTAAATTATTCAGTTCCATACTCATAATTTTTCATTTTACTAATCTGCCCTTGCAGCATTTTCCTTGCATGTGATAATTGCGATTTGGATGTTCCTTCCTTAATCCCTAACATAGTTGCAATTTCGTGATGTTTGTATCCTTCAATAGCATATAAATTAAAAACCATTTTATAGCCATCCGGCAAACTATCAATCATAAATTGAATATCATCTATTGAAAATTGGCTTTCGATGTTGTTGCAGCTTTCTTCAAAATAGGTTTCATCTTCACTATATTTCAGTTTTTTTTCAACTCGGATAAAAGAAATACATTCATTTACCATGATTCTCCTAATCCAACCTTCGAAACTTCCTTTGTGCTGAAAATTCTTCAAATTCGTAAACACTTTCATAAAAGCAGTAATCATGATATCTTCGGCTTGATGAATGTCTTTTATGTATTGGCGGCAAACGCTTAACATTTTTGGAGAAAATTGAGTATAAATCTGCTGTTGCGCCTGTCGATTGTTTTCGACAGCCAACTGGATTAATTCATTTTCCCCGTGATGTAAGTTGATTACTTTCATAAATAATTTCAATGGCAAAAATCAATTTCAATTTCAATATCTCTCATTGCTATTGCAATTGATTCTTGATATTGAACCTCATCTCTATTAACATAGACGATTGACAATGCAAAAAGGTTGCATCTGATCTATAAATTTTTTTGATTTTGAAGTTGGAATATAAAAAAAGTCAATGAAAGCAATCGGTAACGAGAGAAAATATTCTAAAAAAAAATTACTTTTTTCTTTCAATGACGTAATTAACCATCAAAATTAATGCGTCTTTAAACTCTGAATTTGGATAATTATCCAGCAACAAAAGTGCTTCTTGCTGAAATTCAACCATTTTTTGTTCCGCATAAAGCAAACCGTTATTGTTTTTTACAAAAGCAATAACTTCTCTCACGCGTTTTTTATCCTTATTATGATTTTTAATGGAATTGATAAGCCATGTTTTCTCTTTTGAAGTACATGTATTCAAAACATAAATGAGCGGTAAAGTCATCTTTTGTTCTTTGATATCAATTCCTGTTGGTTTCCCAATAGCTTCATCGGTATAATCGAATAAATCATCTTTTATCTGGAAAGCCATGCCAATGAGTTCTCCAAATTTCCGCATGTTTTCTACCTGAATTTCATCCTCGATAACGGATCTCGCCCCTAGAGCACAACAAGCAGCAATAAGTGTCGCTGTCTTTTGTCGAATAATTTCATAATAAATATCCTCTGTGATGTCAAGTCTTCTTGCTTTTTCAATTTGAAGTAATTCGCCTTCGCTCATTTCACGAACCGCGACAGAAATAATTCGGAGCAAATCGAAATCTCCATTATCGATAGAAAGTAATAATCCCTTGGACAATAAATAATCACCAACCAAAACAGCAATTTTATTTTTCCAAAGTGCATTAAGGGAGAAAAAACCTCTTCTGCGATTACTGTCATCTACAACATCATCGTGAACTAATGTGGCGGTATGAATCAGCTCGATAACGCAAGCTCCACGATAGGTTCTTTCATTTACAATTCCGGCTGAAACCATTTTAGCAGTCAGAAAAACGAACATCGGACGCATTTGTTTTCCTTTTCTGTTGACGATATAATACGTAATTCTATTTAACAAAGCCACTTGTGAAGTCATCGATTCGTAGAACTTTTTTTCAAAAAGTTCCATTTCGTCAAAGATGGGCTGTTTTATTTGTGAAGTAATGTTCATTGGAGTTCAAATATACTGCTTTCCAAATAAAAAAACAGCAACTATTTGACAGCATTCGCTTTTAAAATTTTTAGTTATAAATTACTTGAATTGACCCAAATTGTATTGATTATTTAAGTTGAATTCCACGAAATTGTATTGCTAAAAAAAATTACGTAATTCAAAGCAATAGTTATCGCTATGAATTTTCATAATTCGTGGACACCTTTTTATGCTTCTTTGTTGGCGAGTTGCCCACAGGCAGCATCGATGTCTTTTCCGCGGCTTCTTCGCACTTTTACCACAATTCCGCTTGCTTCCAGTGCTTTTATGTATGCATTAATTGATTCTTCTGAAGCTTGCTGAAATTCTCCATCGTCAATTGGATTGTATTCGATCAGATTCACTTTACAAGGAACATATTTACAAAACTTTACCAAAGCATCGATTGAAGCCTTATTATCATTAATATCTTTCCAAACGACATATTCGTAAGAAATTTTACTTTTGGTTTTTCGGTACCAATATTCTAAGGATTCACGTAAATCTGCCAAAGGAAAATTAGCACTAAACGGCATAATTCGGGAACGTATTTCATCGATTGCTGAGTGTAATGAAACTGCTAATTTAAATTTCACGTCATCATCTGCGAGTTTTTTTATCATTTTGGGAACTCCAGACGTTGAAAGCATAATTCTCTTGGGAGACATCCCTAAACCTTCCGGAGACGTAATCATTTCGATTGCTTTCAAGACATTATTGTAATTCATGAGCGGTTCTCCCATTCCCATAAAAACAATATTTGACAGCGGATGATTATAATACAAACGACTTTCTTTATCTATAGCAATAACCTGATCGTAGATTTCAGCTGGCTCCAGATTTCGCATTCTTTTTAAGCGCGCTGTGGCGCAAAAATTACAATCCAAACTACAACCTACTTGACTGGACACACAAGCTGTAGTTCTTGTATTTGTGGGTATCAAAACCGACTCAACGACCAAACCATCATGCAAACGTACCGCATTTTTCACGGTTCCGTCTTCACTGCGCTGCATCGTATCTACTTTAATGTGATTGATAACAAAATGTGTTTCCAGCATGGTACGTGTTCCTTTAGAAACATTTGTCATGTCCTCAAAACTATGTGCACCCTTGCTCCACAACCATTCATAGACTTGGTTACCCCGAAAGGCTTTATCATTATTAGCGACAAAAAAATCGCGTAGTTGTTCTTTTGATAAAGATCGTATGTCTTTTTTCTCAATTTCCATGCTGCAAATTTAATGACAATTTGTTGATTTGTTGATTTGATAATTTGATAACTTTGCTCTCAATTGAAAAAAGTTTAAAATAATGCATTTCATTTCCCAACAATTAGAAGATTATATCGAACAACATTCTGAAAAAGAACCGGCTTTACTGGCGGCTTTAAACAAAGAAACTTACCAAAAAATTCTGCTGCCGAGAATGTTGAGCGGGCATTTTCAAGGTCGGGTTTTGAGTATGTTGTCTAAATTGATTCGACCGGTTAATATTTTGGAAATTGGCACCTATACTGGTTATTCCGCGTTGTGTTTGTGCGAAGGCATGCAGGAAAACGGACAGTTGCATACAATTGACATCAAAGAAGAATTACTTGATTTTCAAAGAAAACATTTTGACAAATCAGTTTGGGGGAAACAAATCATTCAGCATTTGGGGGAAGCAGTTGGCATTATTCCAACGCTTGACTTAAAATTTGATTTGGTTTTTATTGACGCCGATAAGGAAAATTACCTCAACTATTTTGAATTGATTCTTCCAAAAATGAATAAAGGCGGCATAATTTTATCGGACAATGTCCTGTGGAGCGGAAAAGTTTTGGAACCACTGAATCCTAAAGATTTGAGCACAAAAATATTGCTGGAATACAATCAATTATTAGCAACGGATCCCCGCGTAGAAACCGTTTTACTACCTATTCGCGATGGATTAACGGTAAGCAGAGTTCTTTAATATAAAAAGTTCTATTAATAACAAATGTGCTAGCCCTGATGGAAGCGGCATCCTTTTCTAGTCCTGAGCTTTTTTCAGGACTAGAAAAGATACAGCGGACAGCAGGAAATTGCTCCTACCATTTAATAGGTTGCGGAAAATATCTTTCTTGTGCTATTTTGTATACAATAAAAATTAAAAATCCAGAAATGAATCCGAACAAATAGCCGGATAAAATGTCTAATGGATAATGCAATCCCAGATAAATTCTGCTGTAAGCAAAAATTAACGGCCATAAAAACAGAAAACCGAAAAATTTGATTTTATCTTTAAAATTAAAATATAAAAATGTCGCGACTGCCATCGAGTTTGCTGCATGTCCCGAGAAAAAACTAAATGAGTTTCGGATTTGAACGATGCGTATATACGAATTGATTTCTGGATTATTACAAGGACGTAAACGTTGGAATCCGTTTTTGAACAAATTTGTCGTTTGATCTGTAAACGTAACTAATACCGCTACAAACAATAGTAAATAAAGCGTTTGTTTTGCTCCCAGTTTTTTAAAAATAACATACAGCAAAAGTAGAAATAGTGGAATCCAATTGCTTTGTTTGGTAATGAGTAACCAAAGCCCGTCATAGGTCTTTGATCCTAAACCATTTAAAAATACAAATAATTCCGTATCCAAGGAAAGAAAATTTTTCAACATTACACCTGACGTTTTATAGGCCCTGAAATGTCTTCTGTCTCTTCTTTCGCAGTTTCAATCGGAGCGGTAGTATCTGCCAATAAACTGTCTTTAGCTTTATTAATTTCGGAGGTAATATTTCCGGTGATATCGTTAAATTGCGTCGTATCACCCAATAGATTGTCCTTGGCTTTATTAATTTCTGAAGTAATATTGCCTCTGAAATCGCTCAATGATTTTGTATCAAATCCATTGGCCTCTGCTCCTTTTTGAATTTCACTTTTGATATCATTTGTAGCATTTTTCAGTTGTGCCATTGCTTTACCCATAGTGCGGGCAATTTCCGGTACTTTATCTGACCCAAAAAGCATGAGTACTATAAACATGATAAAAATTAATTCGCCTCCACCTATGCCAAACATATTTTTTTATTTTTGATTACTACAAAGATATTAAATTTTGAATCTTTGACTTTTAATTTTTTCATAAAAAAAAAGACTCTTTTCAGAGTCTTTTTTTGCAATATTTGTTTGTCTAGTCGAATTTGGACTTTACTTCTTCTTTTGGCCACGTATTATTAGTCACATCGATATCCGCCGTTTCTAACTTTGGATCTACTTGGATTTTTTTGATTGCTTTTTCAGTCGCGTAAACTTTCTTAGCGGTATCATTGTTTTTTCTCCAAATTTGAGCTGGATATTTGAACGTTTCTTTTGAGTCATCATTATAAGTTAACTCAACAATAATTGGCATCAACATTCCTCCCGGTTTGTTGAACTCTACTTCGTAGAAATATTTAGGCGATTTTAATTTTGTTTTTTCATCAGCTGTAAAGTTTTTATTTACATACTCGGATAATAAATTTACATCTGAAATAGCTAATGCTTTCTTATCTTTAGCGGATAATTCTTCGCTTGATCCAGGAACTAAATATACGAAAGGTCCTTTTTCCTGACCAAAACGTCCTCTTCTTACGACAGCGTCTTTTAATTCTTTAGTTGCAGCCTCAGATACGTAATATTGTTTTACTTCTTTCACTCCGATATCTACAAAATCAGTGGAGTAAAACCATCCTCTGAAAAACCAGTCTAAATCTACTGCTGATGCATCTTCCATGGTCCTAAAAAAGTCTTCCGGAGTAGGATGCTTAAATTTCCATCGGTTTGCGTATACTTTAAAAGCATGGTCAAATAATTCTCTTCCCATGATTGTTTCTCTAAGAATATTCAATCCTGTTGCCGGCTTACCATAAGCGTTTGCACCAAATTGAACTATTGTTTCAGAGTTAGACATAATAGGCTCTAAAAAATTTTGATCACCACTCATATAAGGAACAATTTTGCTTGCAGGACCACGACTAGAAGGGAAATTCGTTCCCATTTCCTGTTCGGCCATGTATTGCATAAAGGTATTCAATCCTTCATCCATCCAAGACCACTGACGCTCATCAGAATTGACAATCATAGGGAAAAAATTGTGTCCTACTTCATGCACCACCACTCCAATCATACCGTTTTTAATACGTTCGCTGGTCACTCCTTTTTCGTCAGGACGACCGTAATTCCAACAAATCATTGGGTATTCCATACCTTGATCTTCCGCAGATACTGAAACCGCTTTTGGATAAGGATAATCAAATGTATGTGCAGAATAACTTTTCAGCGTATGTGCTACCGTTCTTGTTGAAGTTTCTCCCCATAAAGGATTACTCTCTTTAGGATAAACTGAAATTGCCATTACCGTTTTCTCACTTAATTTAACTGCCATAGCATCATAAATAAATTTTCTGGAAGTGGCAATTCCAAAGTCCCTTACGTTTTTAGCGCTAAATCTCCATGTTTTCTTCTTATCAGAAAATCCTTTTTCGGTTGCTTCTGCTTCTGCTTGTGTTACGATAACAACTGGATTATCGTATGATTTCATAGCTAATTCATATCTTTTCACTTGTTCCGGAGTAAACACTTCACTTCTGTTCATCAGCTCTCCTGTTGCTTCCATAACGTGGTCCGCAGGCACGGTAATATTTACATCAAAATTTCCAAAAGGCAATGTAAATTCTCCCGTTCCCCAGAACTGCATATTCTGCCATCCTTCCACATCATTATAAACCGCCATTCTAGGATAGAACTGAGCAATTACATATAACTTATTTCCGTCTTTTTCGAATAGTTCATATCCTGAACGACCACCATCTTGTCTGTAATTATTGATGTTGTAAGACCATTTGATTGCAAAAGAAAATTTTTCACCAGGTTTCAATGGCGCTGCCAAATTGATACGCATCATCGTTTGATTGATGGTATACGACAATGAGTTTCCTTTAGCATCTTTCACAAACTCGATGTTGAAGCCGCGCTCTAATTCTTGTTTCAAAAATTTATTAGCAAAGTTTCCTGCCGGAAAAACCTGTTCCATTCTTTGGCTTTCTGCCAATGGAGTCTGTGAGTTTTTCGCAGCTTGATTTTGGTCTAATTGTACCCATAAATATTCTAAAGTGTCAGGGGAATTATTGTAATAGGTAACGGTTTCGGAACCGCTTAATCTAGAATTTTTGTCGTCAAGCTCAATGTTGATTTTATAATCCGCTTGTTGTTGATAATAAGCTGGACCTGGTGCCCCTGAAGCAGTACGAAACATATTAGGTGTTGCTAACAAATCATACATTTGGCTAAACTTATTGGTGTCGTACTTTCCTGCTGGTTTTGGCGCGACTGGAGCCGTTTTTTCCTGTGCAAACAATAATGCAGGGAAAAATAATAATAAAGATAATTTTTTCATAGTTGGAAATCTGGTTATTTCAATGTGTGAAAATAATAATTTTAAGTAGATGTATCTAAATTAATTAATATTTTAACACTTCCTTAGACGAAGACTCCGTAAAAAGTAACGTGTTTTTGACTCCCAAAACATTAAAATGCATAATGTTCTGTTGCTCTGAATTACCTTCGGTAATTACTGCATTATAGATTTGCAGCGCATTTATTTTTTGGATTTCTTTCATGCTGAAATAACAGATGAGAACATCGCCTTCCATTTCTTTGCTTAAAAAATTGACGGGCTTTGCCTGACCGTTTACCTTGATGTAGAATTTTTCATTGAAGTATTTTTTCAAAAGAGTTACATCTTCGACAGTTTCATTTTCTGAACCCAAATTACTTTTCTTACCATACTTTTTTCCCACGGCATTATTTAAATCATCAACGAATATACGAGCTGTTATTTGAAGCATTTTCTTTTCCGGAGCGTAATTCACTTGATACAATGCCACATAAAACTTATGTACATTAAAAGATGCTAACGTTAAAGACAGTAACCCAAAAAAAATAATTAAGATTGTTTTTTTCATTTTTGTGTAGTAGTAATTCTTTTAAATTCTTCGTTCTTGGTGATTAAAAAATCAATTAGTAAAAACTCATCTTCTTCTTTCAAAAGATTTTTTGATTTTGGATCGTTTTCGCAATAATCCAGAAAAAGGCCAATTTCTTCAGTTTTCAACTTTAAGGTATTGGTAAAAAAATAGCGGTCCAAACCTTTGGAAACTGCATCAGAAAAATCTACTCGCGCATTCAATCCTGCTTGTTCAGCCGAATCTTTTTTAAATACTTTGGAAACCATCTTAAATATTTTAACAAAATCCATTCCATTTTCTATAGTTCCGTCCGAAGGCATGGTTCTGTTTACCGGGGAAGATTTCGCATCGTCAGTAAATTGCATGTCTACAATTCCTTGAGAATTACCAATGGCTGGCTTTATATCGGTTTTACCTTTTACAATTACTTCTTTCAAAAGTGTAGTTTGCATTTCTAAAGCAACCACAAACAACGGTTTTGAAAAATCTTTCCCCTGCAGCACTATTTTTTTGGATTTAAAAGAAGGGCTCGAAACCAGCAAAGTATCTTTGGCCTTAGCCAAAATGTCAAAAAAACCCTGATTGCTGATAAAAGTTCTCGTTTTCGAGTTCAGATTAAAAACATAACCGTTGTCCACCAAAGCTAATTCATTTACAAACTGACCGTGCAGTGACTTTCTGTTTTCGTTTTGCCCAAAACAATGTTGGCAAAAGAAAAGCAAACAAAGAATTTTTATTGTCGTTTTCATCTCGATGTTTTAAGTTTTGTATTTTATATTCCAGTCAATTTTCATTGTTTAGTATGTCTTTGTATTCTTGCGCCAAAGTTACCATAAAAAACGAGGTTCTTTCTTCATTTTCGGATTCTAAAACTTTCAAAAAATTTTCATTTTCCACTATGAAATATTTAAACCCATTTACGTAATCATTTGCAATTCCAAGTTGAACCGTAAAAAATTCTTGACTGTACAATTCAGAAATCAATTTAATAAAGTTTTCTTTTTTCTCCAAAATAACTAATTTCTTAAGCCGTTTCGTTCTTCCATTGATCTTGTGTATTAAAGGATCCAGTGGCATCGAACCACCCAGAAGCTGCAATAATTCTATCGGTTTGAAATCTCCAGCGGTTCTTAACCTTCGTTCTGCAGGACTATATTTCACCGCATCTCTAGTTACAACACCCAATGAAAGCGCGTTAATTTCATTTTTATTTACAATTACCTCCTTCAATTCTGTAATTTTGGGCTCCAGAATAATTGAAAGCTTCCCAAGTTCAAAATCACTAAAGCTGATTGTTTCCCTATACTTTTTAAGATTTACAGCAGTGAAGACCAATATGTCATTGGCTTTCGCCAAAATAAAAAACTCACCAGAACTATTTGTTTGCGTTGTTTTTCCGTTTGTTAAATTTAAGATATTTATTCCATTTGCGCCAACAGAATCTACGCTGATTTTTCCTTGCAGCAGCTTTTCATCGAGAATTTGTCCAAAAGAAATCTGGCACAGTACTAACAACATTCCCGTTAAAATGCTAATTATTTTCAAGGACTATAATTTCGTTATAATTTTCTGCAAGTTTGACAATTAAATACATAACCAGTGTCTTGTTTTTATCTCGTAGTGCGTTTGCAAAAGCAGCATCATCCACACAATAATACTGGAACCCTTTGATATAATCCTCCGGTATTCTTAATGTTTCCGTATAATATTTATCTTCAAAAAGTACATCAATTCTCGCCAATAACTGTTCTTTCTTCTCAATTATAATTTCTTTTTTCAGCATGGCTTTTCGTCCTGAAATAGTGTTCAGCAATCCATCGATTCCTCCACCGGAAGTTGCCGTGTATAATTTTCTTTCAGCAGCGCTGTATTTTTTTTGACCATAGGGAATAATGCCTAAACTCTCGGCCGAAATAGCAGATTCATTGACCACAACCTCTTTCAAAACAATGCTTTTAGGAATCATCAAAACCGAAATAACTTCCTGCAGCATATCCTGTTTGTTAATTTTCCTGCGAAGACCTTCTAAATTAACGGCTGTGAAAACCAGAACATCGCCTTCTTTTACGGGAATTGTAAAAAAGCCATTAACATCTGAAACCGTTGCTTTTTCTGTTGACACATTTACAATAGTAATGCGATCCACTGCAACAGAATCTGCGGTGATTTTTCCCCGAATTTCCTTTATAATATTGGTCTGCCCAAAAGTAACTTGAACCAATAAAAGGATTATAAACTGTAGCGTATATTTAATTTTCACTGGCAATTATTTCTTTATACTTTGTTGCTAATTCTCCTATCAAAAAAGTAGTCATTGTAACGTTTTTAGATTTTAAAACAGTGACAAAGCGTTCATTTTCGATGCTATAGTATTGAAATCCTTTGACATACTCCGCCGGTATTTTTAATGTACTCACAAAATAATCCGTGGCAAACAGATTCTCTAATTGTCTCAAATAGGATTCTTTCTTCTCGACTTCAAGTTCTTTTTTCAACATTTTCGTTCTTCCCGAAAACCAATTCAATAATGGATCTGCGGAAATAGATCCTCCCATCATGCTACCCATATTAGCACTCGCATTGAGATGAGTGGCAGTATACAACTTTCGTTCTGCTGGAGTATATATTTTTTGTCCTTTGGGAACAATTCCTAATGAAACAGCGTTAATCCCATTTCGGACAATCACCTCACGCAATTGATTCATCAAAGGCGTCACTTTCACATTAAGAATTCCTTTAGCAAAATGGTCGTGGGTCAAAAGTAACTTAGTTTCCTTGAATTGCGATGCCGAAAACAGTAACGTATCACCCACCGCTGCCTGAATGGAGAAATTACCTTCTTGATTTGTAACAGAAGCCTTCTGTGTTTTTTTATTTATGACATAAATACCTTCCAAAACCGAAACTTCAGCAGTCACTTTTCCGTATAATTGCGTTCGGGGCGCCTCTTGCGACAGAACGTTCGTAGCAGCAAAAGCCAAAAATAAATACACAATTCTAATCATCACGCAAACAGTCATTATTGACACCTCGTAAAAGTATCTTAATGCATTCCAAATTAATTATTAATGGGTTGGTAAAAAAATGTTAATTAAAAATTTGAAATAAAAAAGACCGATTTAATACCTTTGCACAAATTATCCACCAAAAATGAAAAATATACTAATCGCAAGTACCTCTACGCTTGCAAACGAGAATTATCTGGAGTATTTATTACCGGAATTGCAATTGCATTTTCAAAACTGCAATACGATTCTTTTTATTCCTTACGCTAGACCTGGCGGTATTTCGCATGAGGAATATACCACAATGGTAAGCTTAGCTTTCGCCAAAATAAATAAAAAAGTAATCGGAATTCATGAATTTGAGGATGCCGTACAAGCAATAAAAAATGCAGAAGGAATTTTCACGGGCGGCGGAAACACATTTGTACTCGTATCTCAATTACATAAGAACAATGTTATGGAAATCCTTTCGGAAGTTGTGAAAAACGGCACTCCTTATTTAGGAACAAGCGCAGGAAGCAATATTTGTGGACTTACAATGCAAACTACTAACGACATGCCCATTGTTTATCCGCCAAGTTTTAAAACTCTGGGATTAATTCCTTTTAATTTAAATCCTCATTATTTAGACCCCGACACCAGTTTCAAACACATGGGCGAAACCAGAGAAACCCGAATTATGGAATACCATGCTTTTAATACTGTTCCGGTTTTAGGTTTGAGAGAAGGCAGTTGGCTTGACGTAAAAGGAGATAAAATCATTTTGAAAGGCAATCTTACCGCCAGACTCTTTAGACAAAATCAAGAAATTGAAGAATTAGAAACGGGAACTGATTTGAACTTTATAAAGTAATGTTGAAAAATTAAATAAAAAAAGCCGAAACAATAAAGTTTCGGCTATGAAGAGTTAAAGCCGAGACTTCCCATATCAATCTCTTAAGCGGATATTTCAAATCTTCGGGACTCGCACAACCTTAAAATAAAAAACCTCAAACAAAAGTTTGAGGTTTCTGGAGCGAAAGACGAGGCTCGAACTCGCGACAACCAGCTTGGAAGGCTGGAGCTCTACCAACTGAGCTACTTTCGCATTATAACAATAAAATAAAATTTCAAAATAAAACTTGAAACTTAGAGCGAAAGACGAGGCTCGAACTCGCGACAACCAGCTTGGAAGGCTGGAGCTCTACCAACTGAGCTACTTTCGCATTAACAACGGTGCAAATATAATTAATAAGTTTGCTTCAATGCAAGTTTTTTTCTTAAAAAGTCGCAAACACACTCCCAGAGTTTCTTTTATTTAAGGAGATACAAATCATAAAGAATTTAATATGAAAATATTATACCTTTATAATACCCAAAAAATATTTTTACAAAACAGTGAAAAACATCGAACAAATAATTGCTTTGAAGACATCTGCGGTACGACATGCTGTCCTTCGGGCTGAAAAACCCATAGAAAGTTGTTATTTTGATAGCGATACTTTAGAAATTACTGTTCATTCTGGACTGTATGACTCCGACAATCTCTTGGAAGTGATTTCCTTATTTGAAGCAAAAAATGATTAGTTTACATTCAAAAAACAATTGCAAATTCATGGAATATCCGTTTTGAAACAGCATTAAAAAAAAGGTTTGGGCGAAAAACTGATTATTCATGCTGAAAAATAATACAGTAAACAAAAACCAGATTTAATCTGGCTCAATATCACAAAGGAATCCATTTATTTTCATACAAAAATGGAATACCAAACAAAAGGACTGCCTTTTGAAATACAAGGAGTCGAGAAACATATTGTCACGTTTAAAGCTATAAATGATGAATAATTTATTTCTGATTGTGTTACTGTGTACCTTTATTAGCTGCAAGAAAGAAGCACTAAAAAGTGAGCTAATCTTGGAAAAAAAGACTGTAAAACCTCGTGTGCAACCGGAAGGAAAACCAACTAACATTGATTCTGCTGTTGTAATTTCGTCGCACAACAAAGTGCTAAAGGATTTTTATAGCTCCACAAATTACAGAACGGTTTGGCAATCAGAAAAAAAGAGGAAAATAGTTTTAGCCGAGCTTCTCAAATCAAGTGAAGAGGGACTCAATCCGGAGGATTACAACTTAAAAACATTATATAATTTTGAAAAAAGAGCAACAACTTTAGACTCTTTAGACATTGTAAAATATGACATTTTATTGACCTCCTGTTTGCAAAAATACATCTCACATCTTACTAATGGAAGACTAAATCCCCGAAAATTATACAAAAAATGGGATTTGAAAGAAAACTATATTGACTTAAACGCAACTGTTGCCCTATTACTTCAAACCGATTCTTTGGCTTATAAAATACAACAACTGAAACCCAGTCATATTGTTTACAAAAGATTAAAAAAAGCACTTCGACAAATTAATACTTTTCCAAAAGATGATTTCAAGCCGATAAAATTTACAAAAATAATAACGCCTAATGACACCAATCCTTCACTAATTGCCATCAAGAAGAGATTAATTTATTGGAAAGAATTGCAACCTAAAGACAGCCTTTCCCCAGTTTACGATGAAGAAACGGTGAATGCATTAAAAAAATTTCAAAGTCGGCACGGTTTAGCCGCAGATGCAAAAATTGGAGCAGGAACAATTGCATCTCTCAATTTTTCTAAAAACCAACGAATACAACAAATTCTCGTAAATCTTGAACGCTGGAAATGGTATCCAAAACAAATGGGAAAGGAATACTTAATCATTAATATTCCTGATTACAAGTTGACACTGGTTAACAACAACGATACGTTGAGAACGCACAGAGTCATCGTGGGAAGAGCAAAAAGAAAAACACCGATATTGAGTTCTAAATTGACACAAGTCGTTTTTAACCCAACTTGGACGGTTCCGCCAACCATCCTGAGAGAAGATGTAATTCCTGCTATTCTAAAAAGCCGAAGCTACTTGACTCAATCAAATATTAAAGTTTACGATAGTAATGGAAGAATTGTAAGTCCTTATGAATGGCAACTGTCTCAGGCTAAAACGTATCGCTACGTGCAAAGCCCGGGTACTTTCAATTCGTTGGGCATGGTAAAAATTATTTTTCCAAATCGTTTTTCGGTTTATTTACACGATACGAATCACAGGGATTATTTTGACAAAATAGACCGTTCATTAAGTTCTGGCTGCGTTAGAGTAGACAATCCATTAGAATTAACAGAATATATATTAGATGACGAAGTCAATTGGAATTTGGCAAAAATTACAGAGACGTTACAAAACGAGAGAACAAAATTTGTTAACATCAAAAAAGAAATCGCATTTCACTTGTTGTATTGGACAGCTTGGAGCGAAAACAATAAATTAATTTTCAGAGATGACATTTACAATCTTGATGCTGCTTTGTACGATAAATTACGAAATTGATTTTGCTCCAAAATTAGAAACTCTGGAAGGATGATAAATAAAGAAACATGATTTGTCTTTTATAACGCTGATAATCTCTTTGGATAATTCAGTAGGAACAGCAGGACAGCCTTGGCTTCTTCCTAATCTGTGGTTATTTTTAATAAACGAATTAGAAACGTAATCAGCCGCGTGCATTACTACACCTCTTGCTCTTGCATTGTCATTTACTCCTTTTTCTAAACCGTCTAAACGAAGTGACGTGCCGTGTTTGCCATTGTAAATTTCACCTGTAGCATAAAATCCTAAACTGCTTTTAAAAGATTCAGCTGCATTTGAAAAATTATTAGCGAATTCTTCGCCTGTATTTCTTCCATGAGCAACAAGAGAATGAAACAATACATTTCCGGTAGTTAAATCAATTACCCAAAGTCTTTTGGTATTAGATGATAAACTAAAATCGACCAAAGTTAAAATGTCTTTCTTAATCAATCCTTTTTCTTTCAAAGAATAATATCCTTTCAAGGCAACAGCAAAACTTTCTAGTTTTGGTAACGCAAATTTGTCGGAATGTAAGCTGCTGTAAACCATTTCAACTTTTGCATCTATTCTTGAGGCCATTAATTTTCCAGAAGTAATTACTTCTGCGTGTGTTGCAGATTTACTGTTTTTTGGTTCAGAAGAATTTGGTTTGCTAGTAGAAAATGAAAACAGCAAAAACAAAACAGCAGGAAATATTTTATATATCATTGATTCTTTTTAAGTTAAACTTTATTTCTCGGTGGCAAACCTACACATAATAGCACCGTAAAAACAAAAATTATAAAAACTTTAATCTTAATATAACAAAATATAGTGAAAAAAATTGTTTAAACGCAAGAAAATAAAAATACATTATCTACTATTTTTGTTATTTTTGCCCACATACAACAATAATTCATGGCAAAACGTATTTATTTATCATTACTTTTTTTAATTATTTGCAGTATTAACACCTTTGGTCAAAAAAAGACACTTCAAGCAAAATCCATCACAGAAAACATTACAATCGACGGAAAGATCAATGAGCAAATCTGGGAATCAGCGTCGATCGCTTCAGATTTTATCATGTTTGAACCTGATAATGGAAAACCCATAAACAATGATAAAAAAACAGAAGTAAAAGTGCTCTATGACAATGATGCTATTTACATATCGGCAATGCTGTATGATAACGAACCCGGCAAAATTCAGAAAGAAATAACCAACAGAGATGTTTTTGGGGTTTCGGATCATTTCTCCGTTTACATCAATGGTTTCAATGATGGCCAACAGGATTTTAGATTTTTCGTGAGTGCTGCAGGTGTACAAATGGATTGTTTAGCGACCGAGGATTATGAAGATTTTACTTGGGATGCCATTTGGGATAGTGAAGTTGTGATCACCGAATTGGGTTGGGTTGTGGAAATGAAAATTCCTTACGCTGCTTTACGTTTTTCAAAAGCTGACAAACAAAATTGGGGATTAAACTTTATGCGCGAAATAAAGCGGGATGTGCAAAAATATACGTGGAACAGGATTGACACTAAAATTGGGGCGGTAATTCCACAAGCAGGAATTCTTCAAGGAATTGAAAAAATACAAACTCCAACTCGACTTTTCTTGATTCCGTATTCCTCTGCTTATTACCAACAAAGTGATATTGGTTCAGGTATTACTTTAAAAGCTGGGTTGGATATAAAATACGGCATCAACGATTCCTTTACATTAGATGCAATTTTGGTTCCTGATTTTGGACAGACAAAATTTGATAATGCAATATTATATTTAGAACCTTTCGAGCAACAATTAGAAGAAAACAGACCTTTTTTTACTGAAGGAACTGATTTATTTAGCAAAGGAGGATTGTTTTATTCTCGAAGAATTGGTGGCGGTTCCACTACTGAATTACTCCTTGCCAATGAAGAAGAAACCATTAATTATCCAAGTACCGTAGATTTACTGAATGCCATAAAAATATCAGGTCGTACTGAGAAAGGATTAGGAATTGGATTCCTGAATGCCGTTACTGAAAAAACAAAGGCTACTATAAAAAATAATGAAACAGGAGAAATTAGAAAAGAAGTAATTGAACCATTGACTAATTATAATATGTTTGTTTTGGATCAGCGTTTCAACCAAAACTCATCTGTTTCTTTTGTAAATGCAAATACCACCCGAAATGACGATTTCAGAGATGCAAATTCCTCTGCTTTGTTATTTGATTTAAACACAAAACAAAATACCTATAATTTGTATGGAGATTTCAAATACAGCGCTATCAATGCTATTGAAGATTACGATGGTTTTAAAACCGAAATAGGTTTTGCAAAAACGAGTGGGAAATATCGTTATGGGTTTTCCGGAAAATATGTTTCAGAAAATTATGATATTAATGATTTGGGAATCAATTTTTATTCCAATTATCATAATGCTTATGCCAATGGAAGCTACAGAATTGTAAATCCAACTAAACTTTTTAATACTTTCAGAATCAATCAATATATTAATTTTGAAATGGACAACACCTCTGGAAAATTACAAACCGGAGCTTTTGGGACAGAAATTAAAGCAAGAACATTAAGTAACGACGCTTTAGAGTTTGTTGTTGAATTTTCACCATTCAAAACATATGATTTTTATGAACCCCGTGAATATGGTAAATATGTGTTTTTGCCACAAAAAGTTTTTACAGCTGTAAATTTCACTTCCAATGACAATAATCCTTTCACCATCGTTCTGCAACCGTCAGTAACAATATCTAATGAGAAAGACAGAAACGTTTATGGGTTGTACATAAGTCCAAAATACAGATTTAATGACAGATTTTCTCTTGCTTATGTATTGGAATATTTTAACAAAACTAACGATCGTGGCTGGGTTGATACTGACAAAACCGGAATCTTTTTTGCCGAACGTATTAGAGAAACTGCTCAGCATGATTTTACTGGAAAATATGCTCTCAACAACAAAATGACCATCAATCTAACCGCACGGTATTATTGGTCGTATTCTAAAAACCATGAGTTTTTCACTTTACAAGACAGCGGTTATCTGACCCCAAACAGCACTTACGCACAAAATAAAGATAGAAATTTTAATTCCTGGAACTTCGATTTATCGTATTCATGGTGGTTTGCTCCGGGAAGCGAAATATCTATTTTGTACCGTAATTATGGTTTAGAAAGAGCCAGCATAGTAGAAAAAGATTTGTCCAAAAATCTTAAAAACATCTTCAATAGTGACCTTACTAACGTGCTTTCTGTAAGCATTCGCTATTTTATTGATTACAATTCAGTAAAAAATAAATTTTAATTTTTTTAAATCAAACTGTAACATATCATTGAAAATGGAGTCTATTCATTCAAACTATTCAGTGGACTGGTGATTGCTGCCTGTGAAACTATTTTGGTTTTTATAATTTAGCATCAATCACCAATCAATCAATCAATCAATCGTTTCATGAAAAATCACTTCCTCTTTTGTTGTTTATTACTATCTTTTATTGGTTACAGCCAAAAAAAAACATTACAAACCAAATTCATTTCAGAAAAAATTGAAGTTGATGGAAACTTAGATGAAACGATTTGGCAATCTGCGGCAGTAGCTTCAGATTTCATTATGTTTGAACCTGATAACGGCAAAACAATTCCTGAAAATAAGAAAACTGAAATTCGGGTATTATACGATAATGACGCGATCTACATCGGAGCGCTGATGCTCGATGACAATCCTAAAAAAATCTTAAGAGAAATTACGCAACGGGATAATTTTGGTACTTCAGACGTTTTTGGTGTTTTTATTAATGGGTTCAATGACGGACAGCAAGATTTTCAGTTTTTTGTAAATGCTGCTGACGGTCAGGCCGATTGTATCACTACTGATACTAATGGCGAGGATTATTCTTGGGACGCAGTTTGGAAAAGCAAAGCTGTTATTACGGATAAAGGTTGGGTGGTAGAAATGCGGATTCCGTATGCTGCACTGCGTTTCTCCGGAGAAAACAAACAAACTTGGGGACTTAATTTTTTCAGAGAAATAAGACGAGACCGTCACAAATACACTTGGAATTTCATTGATTCTAAACTAGGAACTTTCACCCAACAAACCGGAGTTTTGGAAGGAATTGAAAACATAAAACCACCTACCCGACTTTTTCTTTTACCATATTCTTCTTTTTATGTAAATGCTGACGCGAGACAAAAAACATACGGAACGCTTAAAGGCGGATTGGATTTAAAGTATGGAATAAATGATGCTTTTACTCTGGATATGATTTTAATTCCTGATTTTGGACAAACAAAATACGATGATCAAATCCTGAATTTAGGTCCATTTGAACAACAATTTAATGAAAACAGACCTTTTTTCACGGAAGGAACTGATTTGTTCAGTAAAGGGAATTTAGTTTATTCAAGACGAATTGGGGGCGTTCCAACATACAAGTTAAATGAAAATGAATCATTTACAGAGACGCCAAATGTTAGTCTTATCAATGCATTTAAAATTTCGGGCAGAACTAAAGATGGATTAGGAGTAGGGATTTTAAACGCTGTCACGAAAAAAACACCCACGTCTATATACAACGGTGAAAGCGGCGAAATCAGAAATGAAATAGAACCACTTGCCAATTACAATGTTTTGGTACTAGACCAGCGCTTTCGCAAAAATTCCTCCGTTGCATTTGTAAACACAAATGTTACCAGAAACGGAAGTTTTAGAGATGGAAATGTGACGGCATTAGTCTGGGATTTAAATACCAAGAAAAACACCTACAACCTTGCGGGTGATTTCAAATACAGTTACATCAATCGTGTAGAAGATAAAAAAGGAATTAATTCTCAATTGAATTTCTCCGAAACCAGTGGCAAATTCCGTTATGGTGTGGGAGCTGACATCACAACCAAAGATTTTGACAACAATGATTTAGGAATCAACTTTGAGACTAACTATTACAGTCTATATGGTAACGGCAGTTATCGAATCCTTAATCCAACGAAGTATTTCAACTCCTTTAATGCCCGAATAAACACGTATTCGCAATTTCAAAAAGAAACCGGTAAGTTACAGTCCGGCAATATCAACTTCCAGATTAATTCGAATACTAAAAAAAATCATTATTTAGGAATAGGCTTTGATGTTAACCCTATCGAAACTTATGATTATTATGAACCGAGAACCACTGACAGATACGTTATAAAACCTACAAAGATTGGCGGATTTATATACATTTCAACCAATTACAACAATAGTTTCGCTTTTGATTTTAATCCATCTTACGCTGTTTTTGATGAGGCTGGAAGAAATTCCTATGGTTTTTCTGTGGGTCCAAGATATCGTTTTAATGATAAATTATCATTGAACTATAACTTCAACTTTTTTAGACAAAACAATAATAAAGGCTACATTGACAGCATTAATGACGACCTCAATTCAGCTACGCCAAATACTATAATTTTTGCGAATAGAAATGTAATTACGTATTCCAATGCGCTTTCCGGGAAGTATTCACTGAACAGTCAAATGACATTTAATATTGCTTTACGTCAATACTGGTCGTATGCCGAAAATAAAAACGCTTTATCATTATTACAAAACGGAAGACTGGCTGATTTTGCGGGATACACAGACAACAAAAACTCGAGTTTTTATTCCTGGAATGCTGATTTGTCTTACTCTTGGTGGTTCGCGCCGGGAAGTCAAGTTTCAGTTTTATATCGAAATAATTCAGGCGGTTTTGACCGAAACATCAATAAAAAATTTACTGAGAATATCACCAATTTACTGAATAACGATGCCTTGAGTCATGTTTTCTCGATAAGTGTGCGATATTTTATAGACTACAATCAGGTTAAGAATAAATTCTAAATGCATTAACTATAAAAAAGATAACTATCCGCAACAAAATAATCATTTTTTGTTGTGGATCACCTCTGAATGTATAATAGTGATTTCCATTCATTCGAACATTTTTAGAAATACTTTACCTTTGTTTAAAATAAAGTACAATGAACAAAAAAGTAATTCTTATGATTTTGGACGGTTGGGGAAAATCTCCTGACCCTAAGGTATCAGCAATTGACAATGCCAACGTCCCATTTATCAATAGTCTCTATAGAAATTATCCAAGTGCTCAACTTCGAACAGATGGTTTAAATGTTGGACTTCCTGACGGCCAAATGGGAAACAGTGAAGTAGGTCATATGAATCTAGGTGCCGGAAGAATTGTATATCAGGATTTAGCCAAAATTAATCTTGCTGTTGCACACGATACTTTAGCCAAGGAGCAAGTTTTAGTTGATGCCTTTACGTATGCCCGAATAAACAATAAAAAAGTACACTTTTTAGGTCTGGTTTCAGATGGTGGCGTTCACTCTCATACTTCGCACCTCCGCGGCTTGATTGACGCAACGCAACAACACGGATTACAAAAAGTTTTCGTTCACGCATTTACTGATGGTCGTGACGTAGACCCAAAATCCGGCAAACATTACATTCAGGATTTACAGGATTATATCGCTAATACAACCGTAAAACTGGCTTCGGTTGTGGGACGTTATTATGCAATGGATCGTGACAGACGCTGGGAAAGAGTAAAACTCGCCTACGATTTATTGGTAAACGGAATTGGAACACATTCAAGAAATGCAGTAGCTAACATCGAAGAAAGTTATGAAGTAAATGTAACCGATGAGTTCATTCACCCAATAATTATGGTCGATGAATATGACCGACCATTAGCCACAATTGAAGAAGATGACGTGGTTATTTTCTTTAATTTTAGAACGGACAGAGGAAGAGAATTGACGGAAGTGTTGACTCAAATGGATTGTCATGAACAAAACATGCACAAACTCAATTTGTATTATGTTACACTAACCAATTATGACGAAACGTACAAAAACGTAAAAGTCGTTTATAATAAAGATAATATCACGGAAACGCTTGGTGAGGTTTTGGAGAAAGCTCACAAAAAGCAAATTCGTATTGCCGAAACGGAGAAATATCCTCACGTGACTTTCTTCTTTTCCGGTGGAAGAGAACGGCCTTTTATTGGCGAAAGCCGTATTTTGAAAAACTCTCCAAAGGTTGCCACTTACGATTTGCAGCCTGAAATGAGCGCTTTTGAATTGACAGTTGCTTTGATTCCTGAATTGGAAAAAGAAGAAGTGGATTTTGTTTGTCTGAATTTTGCTAACGGCGATATGGTAGGACATACCGGGATTATGAGTGCAGCGATAAAAGCATGTGAAGCCGTTGATAAATGCGTAGAAAGTGTAATCACGACAGCATTAGCCCACAATTATACAACCATCGTAATTGCCGATCACGGAAACTGTGAGACGATGATTAATCCTGACGGAAGTCCAAATACCGCGCATACTACAAATCCTGTCCCAATTATTTTAGTGGATAAAGATTCAAGGATTATTCATGATGGAGTTCTTGGTGATATTGCTCCAACTATCTTGGAATTAATGGGAATAGAAAAACCCGAAGCAATGACTTGTCATTCTTTACTATAACCTATTTATATATATTTAACAAAGAGCTACTCCCAACACGAGTAGCTTTTTTTATAAATAAAAGTTAAATACCATTATTGTCAATAGTATTACTATTATATTCGCAATTAATATGTAGGTTTTGTAACAACAGGCTGGATTCGTGACATTAGCGATCGCGTGAATCTTTTATAATCGTTGTTAACACTGCTTTAATAGTAACAAAAAACCGACTAAATACAATAAAATGAAAATTATATACACCATCGTCGTTATTCTTATTTCCCACTTGAGCTTTGGGCAAATATCTAATTCATATGAAATCAAAAAGGAATTTACAAATATTGAACTAGCATTAAAGGATCCGGATAAAGTATTTCGACTGAACTTGAGTAATCAAACATTAAAACTAGACGGTATTAGTTGGTCAAAATTTATTAATCTTGAACACCTAAGTTTGAAAAACGATCACTTAAAGGAACTTCCAAAGGAGATAATCCTTTTATCAAAACTTAAAATATTAGAATTAAGTGGAAATGATTTTTCAGTATTACCAGAAGATTTTTGGAAGTTAAGAAGCTTAGAAGAACTGTTTTTAAATGATGAAAAGAATTTAAATTTAGAGGCAAACATCAAAATAATGAGCAAAATGCCTTCTTTGCGAATATTGCATCTAGAAAATGACAATTTAAATAGTGTACCAAACACTATTGGTAGTTTGAAAAATCTAGAGTTTTTATATTTAAATAACAATCAATTCAATGAGATTCCAAAAGAAATTAAACAATTAGAGCATTTACAGTTCTTGGATATGCGTGATAACAAAATCACAGTTCCAAATCGTTCTGAAGAAAATTTGAATTTTGGATTTAGAATCAAACTGTAAAAAACAAAATAAGAAAAGTAAATTTTTTGGTAGTAGCAAAACTTAATCATTTATCGTATCTGATTTGTTTTAAAATAAAACCCAATCACGTTCATTTTAATTTTAATGTAGTTGTTAATCAGTCGTAAACTAAAGAGATGCAAAAGCGGTACGTTCATAAGATCACTTTTATTCTGATTTTGCAGTAATATCTTTAACCGTTTTGTTCCTTATACGATGCTTTCTATCAGAAATTTATTATTCTTCAACCCACTAATTTTAATCTTTACAGTATGAGACTTCATAATTATATTTTATTTAACGAAAGGATTTTTTAAACACCGCATTGCTGAAACATTTATACAAACATCATCGATTATGAATACCATACTAGCTAACGTAAAGATACAAGTCAACGAAAAAATATACGTTAAGAATCCAGAAACATCTCCTTTGGGTAAAAAAATCATCGAACAAGGAATTATTTTAATTGACGAAATTGGATTTGATAATTTCACATTCAAAAAATTGGGTGAAAAAATTGGTTCCAATGAAAGCTCCATCTATCGATATTTCGAAAATAAACATAAATTGTTAATTTATTTATCCTCGTGGTATTGGAGTTGGATGGAATACAAACTTCTTTTTGCTACAACAAATATAACAGATCCATTTGAAAAACTAAACAAAGCAATAACCATCGTAACGGAAAAAGTTACAGATGACACCGATACGGAGCATATCAATGAAGCCATTTTAAATAATATTATCATTGCGGAATTCACGAAAACATTTCAGACAAAAGAGATAGATCAGGAAAACAAGGAGGGTTTTTTTTTGATATACAAGCGGGTAATCAATCGCATTGTGGCAATTGTAAACGAGGTCAATCCAAGTTATCCCTTCGCAAAATCATTAGTTTCAACAATAGTTGAGGGTAGCTTACACCAACATTTCCTGAAGGAGCATTTAAAAACAATAACCGATTGTAATGAATCCGTTACCACGACCCACTTTTACCTGAATCTTATTAAAAATGTCTTACGATAAAACAAATCACAGCTATTATGACTCCTTTAAATCGTTTTTATAAACTACTTGCATTAGATAGAAAAGATGTCTATCAAATATTTTTTTACGCAATTTTTGCAGGATTAATAAGCTTGTCTTTGCCGTTGGGAATTCAGGCAATCACCAACTTTATTCAATCCGGAAGAGTAAGTGCTTCCTGGATAGTTTTAATTATTTTAGTAATTTTTGGTGTGGCATTAGTTGGGATTTTATCTTTAATGCAACTAAGAATTACCGAAAATTTGCAACAAAAAATATTCGTCCGTTCCTCATTTGAATTTGCGGCCCGATTGCCAAAAATAAAAATGGATCAATTGTACAATTCGTATCCGCCAGAATTAGCCAACCGCTTTTTTGACACGATGACCATTCAAAAAGGAACTTCTAAACTATTAACTGATTTTTCAGCGGCGTTGTTACAAATTGTTTTTGGAGTAATTTTACTATCATTGTACCACCCTTACTTTATTGTATTTGGTGTTTTACTGTTTTTCCTTTTGTATTTTATATTCAAATTTTCCTATAGATCAGGACTGGAAACTAGCTTAAAAGAATCAAAATTCAAATATAAAGTTGCGGGTTGGCTACAAGAATTAGCTCGAAATAATTACAGTTTTAAAAATGATCTTCACTACAATTTTGGCTTGCAAAAAAACAATGATATAGTAAGTGATTACTTAAATTATCGAGAAAAACATTTTAACGTAATCAAAAGGCAATTCAGCCAGTTAATTATTTTTAAAATATTGATTACCGGGAGTTTATTATCTATTGGTGGTTTTTTGGTCCTATCACAGCAAATGAACATAGGACAATTTGTAGCAGCAGAAATTATTATTTTATTGGTCATCAATTCAGTCGAAAAAATAATTGTTGGACTGGAAACATTTTATGACGTCCTAACTTCTATCGAAAAAATAGGACAAGTAACTGATCTCGAATTAGATGAAGAAACAGCGTTCGACAGTGATATTTGTTACGCTAATATTTCATTGGAAATAGAAAATCTTACCTTTAAATTTCCCCATTCAAACAAAGAAATATTGAGTAATTTGTCTTTAAAAATTGAACAAGGAGAAAAGATAGCAATTGAGGGACCAAATGGTTCTGGAAAAACAACGCTAATACGAATATTATCCGGTTTATTACAACCTACATCCGGTACTTTTTACATAAATGACGATACCTTTAGAAAAATTAACTTGAAACAATATCGTTCACAAATTGGCGGTGTTATACACGGTGAAACACCATTTGAAGGAACACTATTAGAAAACATTACCTTTAATAGCAACTCCGTAAGCAATGAAAATCTAAAGTGGGCTATTGAGGGCGTCCAACTTTCCAGCTTTGTTAAAACACTCTCAAAGGGTCTCGATACTCACATTTTTCCAGAAGGTAAACAATTAACTTCTTCTGACGCTGAAAAAGTACTTCTGGCCAGAAGTATATTACACAAACCAAAAGTGCTTTTTTATGAAGACCCAACGGACATGATGGACATTAAAGTTGCTAATGAAATTATTGATTTCCTTACTTCCGATAAAAACAACTGGACGATAATCGTTTCCTCAAAAAATCCATATTGGAAAACCAAATGCAATCGCATTATCACCATGCAAAATGGAGCTATTCAACTGGATTTAAAAAATAATTAGTCATGCTAAACATATCTGATAATAGAACAAAACTGCAGCCATTAGATCGTTTTGCTACGGTAAAAAACTTGACAAACAGGCCCCATTATAAAATTTTAAATAAAATTATCGCAGTTGTATCAATTATAGCTGTAACAGCATTGTTTCTGCCTTGGACACAAAACATTTCAGGATCCGGAAGCGTCACTACATTAAAACCAGACCAAAGACCGCAATCTATTCAAAGTGTGATTTCTGGACGCTTAGAAAAATGGTATGTTCAAGAAGGTGATTTTGTCAAGAAAGGCGATACAATAGTATTCCTTTCAGAGATAAAAGAAGATTACATGGATCCAAATTTAATTCAAAATACAAAAAATCAAATAGATGCCAAGAAACAATCATTACAATCATATAGCTCAAAAGTAACTACACTTTCAGGTCAAATAGAAGCCATTGAAAGAGAAAAAGTCTTGAAACAGGAACAAGCACAAAATAAAATCAAGCAATCTCGCTTAAAAATTGAAAGTGACAGCATGGATTTGGTAGCCGTGAAAACCCAATTAAAAATAGCCAATACGCAATACAATCGCTCCGTGCAGCTGAATAAAGAAGGGTTAAAACCACTGACTGATATTGAAGAAAAAAGGCTGAAATTACAAGAAGTGGAAGCTAAAATTATCACGCAGGAAAATAAATATTTAACCAGTAAAAATGAGCTTATAAATGCGAAAGTTGAAATAAACAGACTAAGCGCGGAATATGCTGAGAAAGTTTCTAAGGCCAATAGTGACAAATTTACAGCACTCAGCAGTCAGTACGATACTGATGCACAGGTAAATAAACTCGAAAATCAATATGCCAATTACAGCATTCGAAACGGCATGTACTACATCAAAGCATCGCAAAATGGATATATTAATAGGGCTTTACAATCTGGTTTAGGAGAAACTATCAAAGAAGGAACGCCAATTGCAACCATAATGCCTTCACAATATGACATAGCCGTTGAAACTTTTGTAAACCCAATAGATCTGCCACTGCTAAGCAAGGGCGAAAAAGTACGGGTTTGGTTTGATGGATGGCCCACCATTGTATTTTCAGGATGGCCAAACATGTCTTATGGAACCTTTGGAGGTGAAATTGTTGCTATTGAAAACTTCATCAGTGAAAATGGCAAATACCGGGTATTAATTGCTCCCGATAAAAACGAAGATAAATGGCCGAAACAATTAAGTATAGGAGCAGGAGCGCAAACTATTGCCTTGCTGCATAATGTACCTGTTTGGTTTGAAATTTGGAGAACATTGAACGGATTCCCTCCTAATTATTACAAACCAACGACCAAAACCACAAAAGAAAAGAAATAATGAAACACCTATTTTTAGCGTTTTTATTTTTCGGGTTTGTTGCATCAGCTCAAGATATCAACTCACAAGAATTCACTTATACCGAGTTTTTGGGTTATGTAAAAAAATACCATCCACTGGTGAAGAATGCCAACTTAGAAATCAATAAAGCACAAGCTAATTTGATGATGGCTCGCGGTGGGTTTGATCCAAAAATTGAAGTCGATTTCAGCAAAAAACAATTTAAAGACACCGAATATTATTCTATTTTGAACAGCAGTTTCAAAATTCCAACTTGGTATGGAATCGAGATTAAAGCGGGCTTTGATAATAGTGAAGGTGTGTATTTGAATCCCCAAAATACGCTTCCCAATCAAGGCTTAACTTCGCTGGGTGTAACTGTTCCGCTTGGACAAGGTTTATTTATCAATCAGAGGATGGCGGATGTACGAAAAGCAAAAATGCAAATTCAGTTGAGTCAGGCAGAACGAAAATTGCAGGCTATTGTAGTGTTGTATGATGCTTCGTTAGCATATTTTAATTGGAAGAAAAACTTCAATGAAGTGCAATTATATGAGGAATATAACAAAAATGCACTAATAAGATTGAAAGGAATTCAATCGTTAATTAAACAAGGAGACAAACCTGCGATAGACAGTGTTGAAGCGGGAATTATTGTAAAAAACCGCATATTAAATTTAGAAGATTCAAAGCTTAAATTGGCTAAAGCCAAATTAGAACTCGCTAATTTTCTTTGGTTGGAAAACAACATTCCCCTTGAATTATCCGATGAATTAATTCCCGAAATTCAATTGGAATTCACGATTCAGGAAAGTTTAAAAACGAATGATTTACTGAATACGGATTTCTCCATCACCAATCATCCAAAAATAAATGCGTTGCAAAGCAAGATTGACATGCTAAATGTAGAGAGAAAACTCAAGGCCAACATGCTTTTACCTAAAATTGATGTGGGTTACTCCTATATTTCAGAACCCAGCTATCTTGATAATTATCAATTTGAGGATTATAAAATCGGATTGGATTTTTATTTTCCTTTGTTTCTTCGAAAAGAACGCGGAAGTTTGAAATTGGCGAAATACAAAGTACAGGAAACCGAATTTACATTGGACTTAGAAAAAGTACAGTTGACCAATAAAATCAATGCCCAAAAAATGGAAATTGAATCCTTGTTAAGACAAAAAGAGCTCATAAAAAGTTTGGTTCAGGATAATCGCACGATGTTAAATTCAGAAGAAAGATTATTTTCTTTTGGTGAAAGTTCACTGTTTTTAATAAATACCCGTGAGAATAATTTAGTAATTGCGCAACTTTCGAAGATTGCTTTGGAAAACCGCTTTTACATTTCAAATTCAGAGCTTTTTAAAATAATGGCCAATCCGGATTAAATAATTATAAAATTGTACTTTTGCAAACTGAAAATTCGAAATTATGATTATTGTAAAATCACGAGAAGAAATAGAATTAATGCGCGAAAGTGCATTGATCGTATCCAAAACATTAGGAATGATTGCTTCTGAAATCAAAGAAGGAGTCACAACGTTATATCTGGACAAATTAGCCGAAACATTCATTCGTGATCATGGAGCTGAACCAAGTTTTCTTGGATTATATGGTTTCCCAAATTCACTATGCATGAGTCCAAATGCGCAAGTAGTTCATGGGATTCCGAACAACACACCTTTAAAAAGTGGTGATGTAATTTCAGTAGATTGTGGCGCATACAAAAATGGATATCACGGCGATCACGCGTATTCTTTCGAGATAGGTGAAGTCTCTCCTGAAACTAAAAAATTATTGCAGGTAACCAAAGATAGCTTGTACGTTGGCATCCGCGAATTCAAATTAGGAAACCGCGTAGAAGATGTTGGAAACGCAATTCAAAAATATACCGAATCGCATGGTTATGGTGTGGTTCGTGAATTAGTGGGTCACGGCTTGGGCCAAAAAATGCATGAAGATCCTGAAATGCCTAATTATGGCAAAAAAGGCAGAGGAAAACTTTTTGTAGAAGGAATGGTTGTCGCGATTGAACCAATGATTAATATGGGAACCCGAAACATCAAGCAACACAAGGACGGCTGGACAATCACGACTGCTGACGGAAAACCAAGTGCCCATTTTGAACATGACGTTGCTATTATCGATGGAAAACCGGAAATTTTATCCACGTTTGCTTATGTTTATAAAGCGTTGGGAATTGTGAGTACTGAAGAAGATGAGTTTAGACAAAAACCTTTTATAATTTAAACACAGATTCCACAGATTTACACAGATTAAATTTTCAAAAAAATGGCGGAATTTTATTTAAAAGAAGAAACATACAAAATTATAGGATTGTGTATGGAAGTTCACAAAATTCTTGGCAAAGGTCATAACGAGAATGTATATGGAGATGCTTTAGAATATGAATTAAAGAAAAATGAAATTCCTTACAACAGAGAATCCAAATATAATATAGCGTACAAAGACACCATTTTACCAAGTTATTATTTTGCAGATTTTGTCGCTTTTAATGAAATTATTTTAGAAATAAAAGCAATTCAAAGTTTAACTAGTGGTGAAATAAAACAAACTTTAAATTATCTGGCAGCTTCCCAAAACAAACTAGGATTATTAGTTAATTTTGGTGAAGACAGCCTCAAATATCAAAGAATAATTCTTTAATAACAATCTAAAATTAATAAAATTCATATTTTTCACAACTGATTTATTTGTGAAAATTAGTGAAATTCGTGTTTAAATATATCAATTGACTGTGAAAAAACTCTTTAAACTTATACTCAATACCATTCCGCGGCCAATACTTATTCGTTTAAGTTATGTAGCGCGACCAGTTCTTGCATTTGCCTTAAAAGGAACAACATTCACTGATCCTATTGACGGTAAAAGTTTCAAAATGTTTTTGCCATACGGTTACGGAACACAGCGAAATAATGTGCTTTCGCCAAGTACACTCTCTCTGGAAAGACACCGCTTACTGTGGTTGTATCTAAATAAAGAAACTGATTTTTTTAAATCTGAACATGTTTCAGATTCTTCTTTTACCAATACTAAAAGAATCAAATTACGAGATGCTGAAACAAATTCAGCATTAAAAGTTTTGCATTTTGCACCGGAACAAGCGTTTTATAAATTGTTTCGAAACCAAAAAAATCTCGATTACACGACAACCGATTTATTTTCACCGTTAGCAGATGTGAAAGCGGACATTTGTAATTTGCCTTTTGAGGATAATCAATATGATGTTATTCTTTGTAACCATGTTTTAGAACACATTCCGGATGACACAAAAGCCATGCAGGAATTGTATCGCGTTTTGAAGCCCGGTGGAATGGCAATTTTACAAATTCCACAGGATTTGTCCAGAGCAACAACTTTTGCTGATGACACCATTACGGATCAAAAAGAACGTGCTAAAATCTTTGGTCAATACGATCACGTTCGGATTTATGGCCGTGATTATTTTGATAAATTACGAAGTATCGGTTTCAAAGTAATTGAAGAAGATTACACTGATAAAATTGCACCCGAATTAGTAGAAAAATATTGCTTGGCCGAAGGGGAAATTATCCCGATTTGTTTTAAGTAATTCACCATAAAAAAACCTGCTAAAGTTAATTTTAGCAGGTTTTTAGTTTATAACTAAATTGGTTTATTTTTTTTCTGGCATCAACATTCCAATTACTTTATCTTTGGTAAGATATTTTTTGGCAATGTTCTGAATATCTTTTGCATTAACTGCATTTACAGCTTCCTCAAATTTCAAAACCTCTTCAGGACTATTTCCATTGATGTAAGATCTTGTAAAGTTAGACAACCAGTATCTGTTTTCTTTGCTGTCTTTTCTGAAATCAGCCAGTTCCCCTTCTTTGAATTTTGCCACATCTTTTTCATCCGGTCCATTATCGATGATGTTTTGAAGTTCTTTTAAAGCGGAGGCTGTTAATTTTTCAGCATTATCCGGTCCACATGGAAAACCAATATTGAAACTATATGAACCATTTGGAATTTTATTCAAACTTCCTCTTGCGGACACGCCATATACTCCACTTTCGTTTTCACGCAATTGTTCAATCAATTTTATGGTCAATACTTCGCCAAGTGCCTGCATTGTCATGGCATCTTTAGTTGAATAAGTTGCATCTCCATAATACATAATCGTCACGGTACTTTTAGGATCTGCTCCCTTGTTGACTACTTTTTTCAAGTCTCCTTTTAACATTCGGTAACCTAAATCAACTGCTTTCTCTTTTTTATCAGTGGCTGGTAAAGACGCTAAATATTTGATAGAATACGCTTCCATAATTTTATCATCAATATTTCCAACGAAATAAAACTCAAAATCAGAAGCATTAGCAAAACGTTCTTTGTATTTATTGTAGGCTAACTTGTAATCTGTTTCTGCCCATGATTTATCAGTGGGCATAACTCCGTTGAATCTTGGATTTTCTTTGTTTAAATACGTATAAAACTCTTGCTGAAAATAGTTTAGTGGTTGCGAAGCCATATTCTTAAAGAAACTAGACTGTTTTTGTTTAAAGCCTTCAAAAGCTTCAGGATCATAGTTCAAATCCGTGAAATAAGCATACGTCATTTGGAACAGATATTCTAAATCCTTAGGAGTAGCATTCCCTCTTAAACCCTCAGTAGTTCCCCCTATATATGGATTTACTCTCGCTATTTTACCCGTCATAAATTTATTGATATCATTCAATTTTAATCCGGAGAATCCGGCTTCTGCCAAAGCTCCATTTGCAAATTGAACTTTTTTCATATCTTCATTAGAATATAAATTAGATCCTCCAAGACTCACTGCCTCAAAAAGAACCTCATCATTCTTAAAATCTGTATTTTTGTAAACTACTTTTACACCATTGGATAAAATTAAAGTCTTTGTTCCAATTTTAGCATTGCTTTCACGCTTAACAATAGTACCATTTTTAACTTCATTTCTTAATAAACTTGTAGCAACAACAGCATCTTCATAAGGCTTAATATCATCTGTATTGATTTTCAAAACCTCTAAAACTTGTTGTTCTGTAACTTTTTTCAAGCCTTCTTTTTCAGGACCAGTCAGAATAACAACGCGGTTATCCTCTTTAACATAATCCTTAATCAAATTGTTTACATCCTTCAAATCAATCAAAGGCATCAATTGTTTCATCGTTTGATACGTCCATTCGATTCCGGGAACGGGCTCTTTTTCCAAAAAATTAGATTGGTATTCTCCAACAAAATTCACGGAGTTGGTTTTATCTCTGTCATTGTACGCTTTTTCAATAGCAGCAAGAAATTCTGATTTAGAACGATCTAATTCTCCTTGAGTAAATCCAAATTTCTTAGCTCTTTCATTTTCAGTCACCAACACTTTTAAAGCGCTTAATTGTTTATCTTCCTGAGACATCGCCAAAGATTGATATGCTTTTTTATTTCGGGCAAAAGTTCCTCCGTAATACGAATATCCATAAGTAAATGGCGGTGTCGCTGAGTTAGTCAATTCACCCAATCGAGTATTTAACAACGTTGAGAATAATCCCTCAACAATATAATTCTTAAAATCACCAACATTCACTACTGGTTTTGGAGCGCCGTAATCTTTGTACATCAATTGTACTTGAGCGCTTGACGCTTCTTTATCACTTTCAACAGCTATAAAAGTTTCCTTATGATTAGGAACGTCATAAAATTTTCTAGGTTTTTCATTAGCTGGATTTTTATACCCTGAAAAATGAGAAATAATCTTCTGCTCCATGGCAGCAACATCAATATCACCTACGACAATTACGCTCATCAAATTTGGACGGTACCAATCCTTGTAAAAATTAATTAACGACTGGTGTTTGAATTTTTCTAAAATTTCTCTTTGACCAATTGGCAAACGCTCCGCATAATGAGATTCATGCATCATTTTAGAAATATAACGTGCCTGCATTCTTTTTCCGGCTCCTAAACCTAACCTATATTCTTCCAGAACAACTCCTCTTTCTTTATCAATTTCTTCTGAAGTCAAAACCGTATTAAAAGCCCAATCTTCAATAATTTGAAATCCTTTTTCCAATTTTTCAGGATTGTCTGATGGAATTGGTAAAAAATAAACTGTTTCATCAAAACTGGTGTAGGCATTTAAATGTTGTCCAAACTTTACACCGATACTCTGTAAATAATCAACCAATTGGTTTTTTGGAAAGCGCTTGGTTCCATTAAAACACATGTGCTCCATAAAATGCGCTAATCCTTGTTGGTCATCAGTTTCTAAAATAGATCCCGCATTGACGACTAAGCGCAAATCTACTTTGTTTTCCGGTTTGGCATTTTTCTTGATGTAATAGGTTAATCCATTTTCCAATTTTCCAGTCTTCACGCTCGGATCAAAAGGAATGGCTTTTGAATAATCCATTTGTTGGGCAAAAGCCGCTAATGGAAAAAGCAAAACGCCAAATACTAATTTGTTGATTTTTTTCATAAGGTTTGTTTATTTAAAGTAAAACTAGCTAGTTAGCAATTAAAAATAACTTGGATTAAGATAAAATTAACAGATATTACGCACAAAAAAAATAGTGACCTAAAAACACATCATTTACCAAAAACAAAAGGTAATTGTTATATTTACCCAATCATAAGTTCTAGACAATGACGAAACCTTTTCTCAAAATAGCTTTTCTTATTCTCAGTGTATTTTTTTCCTGTTTTTCTTTTGCGCAAGCAGAAAAAGAAATCGCCCCTCCGTACCACATCAAGACTATTTCTTTTATTCAGAATAACCAAAATATAATTCCATTTTTAAAATTAGGAGAAGGATTTCAATTAGAATTTGATGATCTTTTTGGCAATGAAGCCAATTATTATTACGAAATAATTCATTGCGATTACAACTGGAACCCAACCGCAATCCCTAAAAATGAATACCTGGAAGGTTTTGACAATCAAAGAATTCAGGATTACACCAATTCATTCAACACTTTGCAAATCTACTCGCATTACAAATTAGCGATTCCAAATCAGTTTACGCAACAATTAAAGATCAGCGGAAATTACATGATTAAAGTATTGGACGAAAACAAAGAAGTAGTGTTTTCCAGAAAATTTATTATCTATGAAGATTTGGTTACGGTTCCCATTCAGGTGAAAAGAGCGCGAACAATAAGCAATATTGAAGCAAAACAAAATTTGGATTTCAGTATCAAATCGAATACAATTACGTTCCAAAATCCGCTGCGAAACGTCAAAGTGCTTGCGCTTCAAAACGGGCAATGGAAAACAGCTCTAAAAAACATTGCGCCTCAATACACCATTGGCAATGATTTAATTTACAAATACGATAGCGAAACTCAGTTTTGGGCGGGAAACGAATTTCTATTTTTTGAAAACAAAGACATACGATCCGCAAGCAACAATGTAGCCCGAATCGATTCTAATACGCCCATTTATGGGTCATTTCTGTTTACCAGTGATGCAAGAGCAAACCAGCCTTACTCATTCACTCAAGATGTAAATGGCGGTTTTGTTATCAATAATTTAAATGTAACGAAGAGCGAAATCGAAGCGGATTATGCCTGGGTATATTTCAGCCTTTCGGCACCCAGTTTCCGATTGAACAAAAACATTTATGTCACTGGAATGTTCAATAATTACAACTTAAGTCCTGAATTTAAAATGGATTACAATTCTAAAAAGGGAATTTATGAGAAAGCCATTTTAATTAAACAAGGATTTACAAATTTTCAATACACGGTCGCTGATGACCAAGGAGTCATTGATCAGGAAAATGCAATAGACGGCAATTTCTACCAAACAGAAAATGAGTATACCATTCTAGTTTATTATAGAGAAAACATTGACCGATACGACAGAGTTGTGGGCAAAGGAATGGCGAGTTCCGTAAATATAATTAACTAAAAAACTTTTTTGACTTTTAACAAAAAGATACCATTTTTTTGTAAATTTGTCAATAATAATCACATATTCATCCATTTAACATGGTTTCTCAAATAACAAGAGGTATAAAAATTTCGGTATTGACTAGTTTTGAGGGTACTTACTTCAAAAACTACAAGATCCATTTTGCCTTTAGTTACGTAATCACAATCGAAAATCACAGTAAGGATTCTGTTCAGTTGATTTCCCGCCATTGGGAAATTTTTGATTCTTTAAATGAAATCGAAATTGTTGATGGCGAAGGTGTAATTGGAAAAAAACCAGTTTTGAAACCTGGTGAATTGCATACATACAGTTCTGGCTGTTTACTTTCTTCACCGTATGGCGCAATGAAAGGGTATTTCAACATGATCAATTTTACCTCCACAAAAAATTTCAAAGTAATAGTTCCTACTTTCAGATTATGCGCTCCTTTTGCCTTGAATTAAAATTCATTTTTATTTTTTTAGTAGATCATTTAGCACCCGTAATTGAAAGTACCAATAGAGGAAGCAATTAATTAAAAGTCTTCGTCATCCTTTTATTTTTTTATAAGTAAAACAAAAGCTCCTAAAATCGCTCTTATTTCACAAGAAAAAATACAAAGAGACCGCATCAATTTTACCATTTCTATCTGACTTAATACACAATAATCAAAAGTTGTTACTTTTAGTTTACAGCAAAAAATGTCTTTTTTCAAACAATCCTTCGTACTTTTGTGACTTATTAAAAAAGACATTACAAGGATTTCTAATTTTATAATTTTACAAATATGTTAAAAGGATTTTTTCATGTACCAAAAGCGGTAAACGAACCAGTAAAAGGTTATGCACCAAATTCACCAGAAAAAGCAGCTGTACAAGCAGCTTACACAAAAATGTGGAATTCTAAAATCGACGTGCCATTATATATTGGAAGCGAAGAAATTAGAACTGGAAACACAAAAAATATGACTGCTCCTCACGATCACAAACACGTCGTAGGAACCTATCATTTAGCCGAAAAAGTACATGTTGAGCAAGCAATTGCAAACGCATTAGAAGCTAAAACAGCGTGGGCAAATATGGCTTGGGAACAAAGAGCAGCTATTTTCCTGAAAGCAGCTGAACTTATTGCTGGTCCTTACAGAGCGAGAATAAATGCTGCAACTATGATTGCACAATCTAAAAACATACATCAGGCAGAAATTGATGCTTCTTGTGAGTTTATTGATTTCTTACGCTTCAATGTAGAATTCATGACGCAAATTTACGGTGATCAGCCTAGTTCAAATTCAGATATGTGGAACCGCTTAGAATACAGACCTCTTGAAGGTTTTGTATACGCGATTACTCCATTCAACTTTACTGCCATTGCCGGAAATCTTCCCGCAAGTGCTGCAATGATGGGTAATGTTGTGATCTGGAAACCAAGCGACAGCCAAGTTTTCTCTGCACAAATCATTATTGAAGTATTTAAAGAAGCTGGTGTTCCTGATGGTGTTATCAACGTTGTTTTTGGAGATGCTTTGATGATTACCGACACTGTTTTGGCAAGCCGTGATTTCGCAGGAATTCACTTTACAGGTTCAACTCATGTATTCAAAGATATTTGGGCAAAAATTGGGACTAATATTCATCATTACAAAACCTACCCAAGAATTGTAGGAGAAACTGGGGGAAAAGACTTTATCATTGCGCACTCAAGTTCAAATCCAAAACAAGTGGCAACAGGAATTGTTCGCGGTGCATTTGAATTTCAAGGTCAAAAATGTTCAGCAGCTTCAAGGTCTTACGTTCCTAGAAGTTTGTGGCCAGCAATTAAAGAACAACTGATCACCGACACCAAATCCATGAAAATGGGTTCTCCGGAAGATTTTGGTAATTATATTACTGCAGTGATTCATGAAGGATCTTTTGACAAATTGGTCAGCTTTATTGACCAAGCTAAAAAAGATGCTGATGCTGAAATAATAGTTGGAGGAAATTACGACAAATCTGTTGGTTATTTTATTGAACCAACTATAATTGTAACTACCAATCCTCATTACACGACTATGGAAACCGAATTATTTGGACCTGTAATGACAATTTTCGTTTACGAAGACAACAAATGGGAAGAAACTTTGGAAATAGTTGACACAACTTCAGAATACGCGCTAACAGGTGCTGTTTTCAGTCAAGACCGTTATGCAATTGAGCAGGCAACTACCAAATTGCAAAATGCAGCCGGGAACTTCTATATCAATGATAAACCAACCGGAGCCGTTGTAGGAATGCAACCTTTTGGTGGTGCAAGAGCATCTGGAACGAATGATAAAGCAGGTTCAGCATTGAATTTATTGCGTTGGGCTTCGCCAAGAACGATCAAAGAAACTTTTATCACTCCAGAAGATTACAGATACGCGTTTTTAGGAGAGTAAAGTCATTGCGAGGAACTAAGCAACCTCATTTAGATATGTAAAAAACCGAGAGAAGTTTAATTGATTTGAATTTCTCTCGGTTTTGTTTTATTACTGTCATTGTGAGGAACGAAGTAATAACTTAACTCGTAAACTTCAACGGCACATGCACCACTTTCTTTGTTTCAAAGAATTCATCTTCAAAGAAATCAGCTAAATTGTATTCAGTAGCTTTTGGAAAATCTTTCAATTCTTCGGTTAAATCGCCTCCTTTTAAATAAAGAATTCCGTTTTTCAATTCGTGTTTATTGTTCTTTTTGATTTTGGTTTTCACCCAAGAAACAAAATCCGGCATATTCGTCACGGCGCGACTCACGATAAAATCGAAATCTCCTTTTACATTTTCAGCACGCATTTGCTCCGCTTTTACATTTTTCAATTCCAATCCTTCGGCAACAGCCTGGACCACTTTTATCTTTTTGGCAATAACATCAATCAAATAAAAACGGGTTTCCGGAAAAAGAATCGCCAATGGAATTCCAGGAAATCCTCCACCAGTGCCTACATCCAGAATATACGTTCCGGGTTCAAAGTTTATTATTTTGGCTATTCCCAATGAATGCAAAATATGTTTGATGTACAAGGCATCAATATCTTTTCTCGAAATAACATTGATTTTTTCATTCCAATCGTGGTATAAAAAATTCAGTTTTTCGAACTGTTCTTTCTGAATATCAGTTAAATTAGGAAAATACTTAAGAATCTCGTCCATCTATTAATTTTTTAACAAAAGTAATACTTTAGAGTTAAAATATTTATGTCAAATTTGTATATCCAAAAATTTATAATAATTACCTTTGAACTTTATTAAATACATATGAATAATAATGCTCCAACATTTGCTAAGCAAGATAGCTTAAAGTTCTTTAGAACACTTAACTCACGGGTTAACAACTACTTTAAAGAAAACAACATACAAAAAACAGGCAACTGGAAACTATATGTAAAAACTATGATTCTCTTTTCGGTTTTCCTGGCGCCTTACTTTTTAATTCTAACACTTGGCATGCCATTTTGGGCACATCTTCTGTTGACAATAGTTATGGGAATTGGAATGGCAGGAGTAGGAATGAATGTGATGCATGATGGAAATCATGGCTCCTATTCTAATAAAACTTGGGTCAACAAATTCATGGGTGGAACTATTTATGTTTTGGCAGGAAATGTATACAACTGGCAAGTGCAACATAATGTTTTACATCATACTTATACAAACATTCCGGGTCATGATGAGGATTTAGATGCCGGACGTGTGATTCGTTTTACAAAAGATGCCAAATGGTATAACTTTCACCGTTTTCAGCAATATTATTCGGTATTCTTATACGGATTGTTAACGTTCAATTGGGCTATCACAACTGACTTTAAACAGATGAGAAGCTACTTGAAAAGAAAATTATCTTACGGAGAAGCAAAAAGCCCAAAAACACTTTGGACGACTCTAATCATCACTAAAATAATTTACGTTTCTATCTGGATCGTGTTACCAATCGTTATTGGAATTACGTGGTGGAAAGTTCTTATCGGTTTTTTTGTTATGCATTACACTGCCGGATTAATTCTAAGTGTTGTGTTCCAGTTAGCGCACGTTGTTGAAGAAACTACAAATCCATCTCCAAATGAATTAGGCGAAATGGACAATACTTGGGCCATTCACCAATTGTTTACTACCACTAATTTTGCTCCAAAAAACAAAATCGTAAACTGGTACACCGGCGGATTGAATCACCAAATTGAGCACCATATTTTCCCAAATATCAGTCACGTACATTATGGTAAAATTGCCAGTATCGTAAAAGAAACCGCTCAAGAATGCAACTTGCCGTATTACGAATACAAAACAATGCGAAGCGCTGTTATTGCCCATTTCAAACATTTGAAAGAGTTGGGAATGAAGCCAGAACTTACATAATCATTAAAAAGCACAACGTTTAGTAAAGATGCACTGCGGTGCATCTTTGCAGGCATCTCTACTTAAATAAAAAACTAACTACAACCTATTAAAATGAATCCATTATCCGATAGAATAAATAATTTATCTACCTCTCAAACATTAGCAATGGCTGCTTTAGCCAGAGAATTAAAATCACAAGGAAAAGACATCATTAGTTTGAGCTTAGGAGAACCGGACTTTAATACACCTGATTTTATAAAAGAAGCGGCTAAAAAGGCGATTGACGAAAATTACAGTACTTATTCTCCGGTAGAAGGATATTTAGAATTAAAAGAAGCCATTTGCAGAAAATTCAAAAGAGACAATGATTTAGAGTACAAACCCTCTCAAATTGTAGTATCAACAGGAGCAAAACAATCGTTATACAACATAGCTCAAGTAATGCTAAACGATGGTGACGAAGTAATTTTACCGGCTCCTTACTGGGTTTCGTATTTCGAAATTGTAAAATTATCAGGTGGGATTCCTGTAGAAGTTCCAACTTCTGTCGACACTGATTTCAAAATCACACCAGAACAATTAGAAGCAGCGATCACACCAAAAACAAAAATGATGTGGTTCAGTTCACCTTGTAACCCAAGCGGATCGGTATACAACAGAGAAGAATTAACGGCTCTTGCCAAAGTGTTGGAAAAACACCCACACGTATATGTTGTCGCTGACGAAATCTACGAACACATTAATTTCTCTGGAACTTTTTGCAGCATCGCATCCATCCCGGGAATGTTAGAACGAACAATCACCGTAAATGGAGTAGCCAAAGCTTTTGCTATGACAGGATGGAGAATTGGATATATTGGCGCACCAGAATTCATCGCCAAAGCGTGTACAAAAATTCAAGGACAAGTAACAAGTGGTGCCAATAGTATTGCACAACGCGCTACTATTACCGCAGTAGATGCTGACCCAAGTGTTCTAAAACACATGGTGGACGCTTTCCATAGCCGTAGAGATTTAGTCGTTGGATTGCTAAAAGATATTCCAGGAGTAAAAATCAACGTTCCCGAAGGTGCTTTTTATGTATTCCCAGACGTTTCCTCTTTCTTCGGAAAAACATTAAGAGGAACGTTTATCAAGGATGCCAATGATTTTTCTATGTATCTTTTGGGCGAAGCTAATGTAGCAACCGTAACCGGTGACGCATTTGGTAACCCAGACTGTATCCGTTTTTCTTACGCAACCAGCGAAGAATTGCTAATTGAAGCCTTACGCCGAATAAAAGAAGTAGTGGCTCTATAGTAAAAAGTCTTAAAGTTGAAAGTTGGAAAGTCAAAAATCCAACTTCCAGTATACAAACAAAGCCTCAAGATTTTCTTGGGGTTTTGTTGTATTTGGGCGTGACCACAAGGGTCGGGCTTTTCGCTGCAATCTTTATATTTTTGAAGAAAAAATATAAAGGATTTCCGCTGCATTCCCTCACGCAAACCCTGCCAAAATTCTATTTATTCTAATCCAGTACAGGCTGCTTGCTGGCTGTCCCAACACTTTTAAATACACCCAGGAAAACAATGAAATTTCTGATGCTTTATGTTTTTTATTGCAGGATTCAAGTTATAAATGCAACTTTTTGATTAAACATAAAATTAGGTGTTTCAAAATTAAATCTTTTTCTTGGTCTATTGTTTAATTTCTCTTGTATTTCTATAATTCTCTCTGGA